>JAIXVH010000235.1 GCA_027483125.1 Acetobacteraceae bacterium
AGGTGCTCCGGCCGGATGCCGAGCGTGACCTTGTGACCATCGGCCAGCGGGGCGGTCACCGGCAGCAGCAGGCTGGTTTTCAATCGCACCGCGCTGCTTTCCATCACGCCGGGGAGGAAGTTCATCGACGGGCTGCCGATGAAGCCTGCGACATAGGTATCCGCCGGGTGGGACCAGATTTCCATGGGTGTGGCGATCTGCGCCGCGCGGCCCTGATGCATGACCACGAGGCGGTCGCCCAGCGTCATCGCCTCCACCTGGTCATGCGTGACGAACAGGCTGGTGACGCCCAGGCGCCGTTGCAGGCGTTTGATCTCCGCGCGCATGGTCACGCGCAGCTTCGCATCCAGGTTGGACAGTGGCTCGTCGAACAGGAACAGCTTGGGGTCGCGCACGATGGCGCGGCCCATCGCCACGCGCTGGCGCTGGCCGCCGGAAAGCTGGCGCGGGCGCCGATCCAGCAGGTGCTGGATTTCCAGCATGCCCGCGGCTTCCGCCACGCGACGGCGGATATCCTCGGGCGAACGGCCGCGGATTTTCAGGCCATAGGCCATGTTCTGGAACACGGTCATGTGCGGGTAGAGCGCGTAATTCTGGAACACCATCGCCACATCGCGCTCAGCCGGCTCCAGCGCCGTCACGTCGCGCTCTTCGATGCGGATGCTGCCGGTGGTGGAGGTTTCCAGCCCGGCCACGATCCGCAGCAAGGTAGATTTGCCGCAGCCTGAAGCGCCGACGATGACGATCATCTCGCCATCCGTCACATCCAGGTCGATGCCGTGCAGGACTTGCGTGGTGCCGAAGCGTTTGGTCACGCCGGAGACATTGAGGGTTGCCATGTTACTTCTCGGTCTCCACCAGGCCCTTGATGAACCAGCGCTGCATCAGCACCACCACCGCCACCGGCGGCAGCAGCGCCAGTACGGCGGTGGCCATGATCACGTTCCATTCATTCTGCGCGTCGCCCGTGCCGATCATTTTGGTCAGGCCCACGACGATGGTCTCAAGCTCGCGATTATTCACGATCAGCAGCGGCCAGAGGTATTGGTTCCAGCCATAGATGAAGAGAATGACGAAGAGCGCCGCGATATTCGTGACCGACAGCGGCAGCACGACATCCTTGAAGAAGCGCATCGGGCCGGCGCCGTCGATCTTCGCAGCCTCCACATATTCCGGCGGGATGGTCATGAAGAACTGGCGGAACAGCAGGGTCGCGGTGGCGGATGCGATCAATGGCACCACCAGGCCGGCCATGCTGTTGGTCATGTCGAGATTCACCATCACCTGGAAGGTGGGGATGATGCGCACCTCCACCGGCAGCATCAGCGTGATGAAGATCAGCCAGAAGGCCAGCATGCGGAAGGGGAAGCGGAAGAACACCACGGCATAGGCGGAGGTGAGCGAAATCGCGATCTTGCCGGCCGCGATCAGCACCGCCATCACCAGCGAATTCAGCAACATCACCGAGGCCGGCGTCTGCGCGAAACGGCCCGCGCCGCCGACCCAGGCGGTGGTGTAGTTCTCGACCAGGTCAGGCCCCGGCAGCAGCGGCACATCGCCGCGGCCAATGGTGCTGACATCATGGGTGGAGCCGATGACGGTCAAATAGATCGGGAAGGCGAAGATCAGCACGCCGATCGTCAGCCACAGGTATGGCCAGAAGGAGCGTTTTTCCAACATCAGTAATGCACCTTCCGCTCGATGAAGCGGAACTGCACCATGGTCAGCGCGATGACCATGATCATCAGGATGACGCTTTGCGCAGCACTGGTGCCGAGGTTCAGGTTCATCACGCCATCCGTGTAGACGCGGTAGATCAACGTCTCGGTCGCCTTGCCCGGCCCGCCCTGGGTGATGGAATGGATCACGCCGAAGGTGTCGAAGAAGGCGTAGGTCAGGTTCACCACCAGCAGGAAGAAGGCGGTGGGCGAGAGCAGCGGAAACACCACCGTCCAGAACCGGCGCATCGGCTTCGCACCATCGATCGCCGCGGCCTCCAGCACGGAGCGCGGGATCGCCTGCAGCCCGGCCAGGAAGAAGATGAAATTGTAGGAGACCTGCTTCCAGGCGCTGGCGATGATCACCAGCAGCATCGCCTGGTCACCATTCAGCTTGTAGTCCCAATGGATGCCGGCGGCGTTCAGCATGCGGCCGAACAGGCCGATATTCGGGTGGAACATGAACAGCCACAGCACGGCAGCCACGGCGGGTGCGACGGCATAGGGCCAGATCAGCATGGTCTTGAAGGTGGTGGCCGCGCGGATCTGCTTGTCGGCCTGCACGGCCAGGAACAGCGCGACCGACAGCGCCAGGCCAGCCACGGCGGCGGAGAAGAAAATGGTCCGCCCGAAGCTTTGCAGCCAGGTCGGGTCGGACAGCACGTCCGAAAAGTTTTCGAAACCCACGAATTGCGAGGACAGCCCGAAAGCGTCCTCGCGCAGGAAGGATTGGTAGACTGCCTGGAAGGCCGGCCAGAAGAAGAAAACGCCGGTGATGATAAGCTGCGGCAGAAGCAGCACCAATGGCAGGAATTTTCCCTTGAACAGGAATGACGCAGGCGCTGCCATCAGCATTCTCCAGAAAGGCGGCGCGGGTTCACCGCGCCGCCGTGGGGCTTATCAGCCGCGATTGGTGCGCTCGAAGTTGCGCAGCACGACATTGCCGCGCGTCACCGTGTTGTCCATCGCCTGCTGCGCGGTTTGCTGGCCTTGCAGCGCGCGCTCCATCTCTTCCTGCATCGCCACGCGGATTTCCACGAAGCCACCCAGGCGAATGCCGCGGGTATTGCCGGTCATCTGCCCGCCGCCACGCAGCAGCTGCTGGATCGGAATGTCGGCGCCCGGGTTCTGGGTGTAGAAGCCGGTCGCGCGGACCTGCTCGAAGGCGGTGCGCGTCACCGGCAGGAAGCCGGTTTCCGTGTGCCAGGCGGCGGCGATGCGCGCCTGCGCGAGGAAGGCGTAGAATTCAGCCACGCCACGGAACTCATCGGCGCTGCGCTGTGCGTTCGGGCCGCGGTTCATGGCCCAGAAGGCCGCGCCACCAATGATGCTGTTGAACGGCGCGCCCTGCACGTCGTTGTAGTAGGGCAGCATCGCGGCACCCAGGTTCGCCAGGCCGCCCGGCACTTCGCGCACGAAGCGCGCCCGCGCGCCGGAGGAGGCGAAGATCATCGCCGCCTGGCCCGAAGCGAAGATCGCATCGCCCGCGCCGTCGCGGCCGCCCCAGCGGAAGGTGTTCTCGCGCGACATTTCCATCATGGTGTTGATGTGGCGCACCTGCAGCGGGTTGTTCACGCGCAGTTCAGTGCCCAGGCCGCCGAAGCCATTGTCCAGGGTGGCCAGCGGCGTGTTGTGGATGGCGCTGAACTGCTCCACCTGCGTCCAGGTCGGCCAGGCGGTCGTCACGGGCACTTCGATGCCGGCCGCGCGCAGGCGGGTGGCGGCAGTGCGCATTTCCGCCCAGGTTCCGGGCGCCTGGTCGGGGTTGAGGCCGGCGCGGCGGAACATGTCCTTGTTGTAGAACACGATCGCGGTCGAGCTGTTGAAGGGCATGCCCATCATGCGGCCATCAGCCAGGCTGTAATAGCCACGCACGGCCGGCAGGTAGTCGTCAAAATTGATCGCCACACCGGTTTCGGAGAGCAGTTCATGCACCGGCTTGATGGCGCGGCCGGCGGCCATCATCGTGCCCGTGCCCACTTCGAACATCTGCACGATATGCGGCGCGGTGCCGGCGCGGAAGGCGGCGATCGCGGCCACCATCGTCTCGGGGTAGGAGCCGCGGAAGCTGCTCACGATGCGAAAGCGGCGCTGGCTTTCGTTGAACTGGTTGGCGATGCCTTCC
>JAIXVH010000104.1 GCA_027483125.1 Acetobacteraceae bacterium
CCCTCCCCAGACCCCACCCTGCCAAAGGCCGAAAGGCCCTTGGAACCCATGAGTCTTCGGTCTGGTTGGGGAGGGGGCATGGCGTGCCGTTGATGACGGTTGCACCCTGGATGCCCCCTCCCCAACCAGACCGATAACCCACACCGGGTCCAGGGGTCGTTGACCCCTGGTGGGCTGAGGCGCCGAAGGCGACGAAGGTTTGGAGAGGGGCAGCGCCCCTCTCCAAGAGCCACCAGCGCTACCTCGGCGTCATCCGCAGGCTGCCGTCGATGCGGATGGTTTCGCCGTTGAGGTAGGCGTTTTCCACGATGTGCATGGCCAGTGCCGCGTATTCGTCGGGCGAGCCCAGTCGTGCGGGGTTGGGCACGCCTGCTGCGAGGGAGGCTTTCACGTCGTCGCGCAGTCGGGCGAGCATGGGTGTATCCATGATGCCGGGTGCGATGGTGCAGACGCGGATGAGGCGTGAGGCCAGGTCGCGTGCGGCGCAGAGTGTCATGCCGATGACGCCGGCCTTGGAGGAGGCGTAGGGGATTTGTCCGATCTGTCCTTCGTAGCCGGCGATGGAGGCGGTCAGCACGCAGACGCCGCGCTCGCCGCTGGGCAGCGGGTCGGTCTTGGCCATGGCGGCGGCGGCCAGGCGCAATGCGTTGAAGCTGCCGGTCAGGTTGACGCGGATGATGGCTTCGTAGTGGGCCAGTGCGCCGGGTGTGCCGTCCTTGTCCAGGATGCGCAGGGCGCCGCCGCGGCCGGCGCAGTGGATCAGCACGCGCAGTGGCCCGAGGGCGGAGGCAGCGTCCACCGCGGCCTGCATCTGGGCTTCGTCGGTGATGTCGGTGGGCGCGAAGGTGAAGCCGTGTTCGGCGGCGACTGTGGCGCCATCGCTGCTGGGCAGGTCGGCGATCACCACGCGTGCGCCGCCGGCGGCGAGGCGTTTGGCGCTGGCCAGGCCCAGGCCTGATGCGCCGCCGGTGACGATGGCCGCGGCCCCTTGGACGTTCATGTGTTTTCCTCCCTCGTATCGCGCGACGCTACACGCGCGGCGCGCGGGCGGGAAGTTGACGCGGGGCGCGGCGCTGGCAGGCTTCACGGGGAAGGTGGTGCGGGTGGTCCTTGGAGAGGGGCGCTGCCCCTCTCCAAACCTCACCCCGCCAGGGGTCAACGACCCCTGGACCCGGTGTGGGTTATCGGTCTGGTTGGGGAGGGGGCATCACGGTTGCGACCTTGGCCCAGGGAGCACACTGCCCCCTCCCCAACCAGGCCGAAGACTCATGGGTTCCAAGGGCCTTTCGGCCTTTGGCAGGGTGGGGTCTGGGGAGGGACGGCGTGCCTCCCCAGGGTCCTCCGCGCCACCCTCCACCAGGGAGACCAGTCCAGTGCCGCACCTGCATCGTCATGCCTTGCACCAGCCTGCCAAGCCCGCCGCGATCTTCGCCGATACGGGCGAGGTCCTGTCCTTCGCCGCGCTGGATTCGCTGGCCGATGCGGCGGCGCGCTGGTTCATCGCGGCCGGGCTGGAGCCAGGTGATGGCGTGGCGCTGCTGCTGGAGAACGAGCCGGCCTTTCTCATCCTGACCTATGGCGCCAAGCGGGCGGGCTTGATGGTCACGCCGCTGTCGATCCATCTGCGCGCGAGTGAGGTCGCGCATGTGTTGCGCGACAGTGGGGCGAAGCTCTTGGTGCATGCGCCGAAGCTGGATGCCTTGGCGGCGGAACTGCCGGCCGCGCCGCCGCGCGTCTCGGTGCCCGATGCCATGGCGGCCATGGCGGGCACCGATGACGGACCCTTGCCCGAGCGCCCGATCGGGCGCGAATTCCTGTATTCGTCAGGCACCACCGGCCTGCCCAAGGGCATCCGCCGGCCGTTGATTGCGTGGGAAAACCGGCACGCGCCGGAATTCGACATGACCTGGAAGGATTTCTACGGCTTCGACGAAAACACGGTCTATCTCTCGCCCGCGCCGCTCTATCACGCCGCCCCCAACCGCTATGTGCAGCGCACGATCGATGGCGGCGGCACCGCGGTCATCACGCGCAAATTCGATGCTGCGCAGTGCCTGGCGCTGATCGAGAAGCACCGCATCACCCACAGCCAATGGGTGCCCACCATGTTCGTTCGGCTGCTGGCGCTGCCCGAGGAGACACGGCGCGCGCATGACCTGTCGAGCCACCGTTGCGCCATCCATGCGGCCGCGCCGTGCCCCATCCCGGTCAAGCGCGCGATGATCGACTGGTGGGGGCCGATCATCCGCGAATACTACGCGGGCAGCGAGGGCATCGGCACCTGCTTCATCGACAGTGCGGATTGGCTGCGCAAGCCCGGCAGTGTGGGCCGCCCCGCCTATGGCCGCGTGCATATCCTCGATGAGGACGGCGCGCCGCTGCCGCCGGGCGAAGTGGGCCGCATCTGGTTCGAGGGCGGTGCGCGCTTCGCCTATCACAACGACCCCGCCAAGACCGCTGAGGCCTATAACGACCAGGGCTGGGCCACGCTGCATGACCTCGGCCATCTGGACGAGGACGGCTTCCTGTTCCTCTCCGACCGGCGGGCGGATCTGATCCTCTCGGGCGGGGTCAACCTCTA
>JAIXVH010000186.1 GCA_027483125.1 Acetobacteraceae bacterium
CTGGGCGCGATCGCCGGCCTGCTGACGACCGCCGCCTTCGTGCCGCAGGTGCTGAAGACCTGGCGCACCCGCTCGGCCGAGGATTTCGCCCTGCCCATGCTGGCGATGTTCGTGGCCGGCGTGGCGCTGTGGCTGGTCTATGGCATCTGGAAGGGCGCGGCCTCGGTGATCGCGGCCAATGCGGTCACGCTGGTGCTGGCGGGGTATATCCTCAGGGTGAAGCTCCGTAGAGCTGCTCCGGCGAAACCTCCGGCTGGGTGATCTCGGCCAACTCGCCATCGCGCATCGCGAAATAGAAACAGGATCGCCGCCCGGTGTGGCAGGCCACCCCGGTCTGGTCCACCAGCGCCAGCAGCGCATCGCCATCGCAATCCAGGCGCAGATCCACCAGGCGCTGCACCTGGCCGCTGCTCTCGCCCTTGCGCCACAGCCCCGTGCGCGAGCGGCTGTAGTAGCAGACGCGGCCGGTCAGCAGCGTCTCGGCCACGGCCTCGGCATTCATCCAGGCCATCATCAGCACCTCGCCCGTGTCATGCTGCTGGGCGATGCAGGGCACCAGGCCCTGGGCGTCGAAACGGATGGCATGCAGGAGGGGCGGCGCGGACATGGCCGTGCTATAGCACCAGCATGCACGGCTCGGCACACCACCATCATGACGACCTGCCCACGCAGCTGGACCGCGCGGCCGCGATCTGCGCCGCGCGCGGCGCGCAACTCACGCCGCTGCGCCGCCAGGTGCTGGAGCTGGTGCTGGCCGCGGAACAGCCCATCGGCGCCTATGCGCTGCTCGAACGGCTCAAGACCGCGCGCGGGCCGGCGGCCCCGCCCACCATCTACCGCGCGCTGGATTTCCTGCTGGAACAGGGGCTGGTGCACAAGCTGGAACGGCTGAACAGCTTCACCGGCTGCGTCGCGGCGGGGCATTCGCATGCGCATCAGTTCCTGATCTGCACGCGCTGCGGCCAGGCGACCGAACTGCATGACCACGCCATCGAACACGCCTTGCAGCACGCGGCGGAGCATGCCGGCTTCCGCCCCGAACGCATGACGGTGGAGATCGAGGGCCTCTGCGCCGCCTGCGCCGGCTGAGACTTGCGGCGGTGCCGGGCTTGCGGCATGGCCAGCGCCGGATTGGGGGTACGCATGGTCGTCAACAGCCTGCGCGATGCGCTGGTGGTCATTCCATCGCTGCACAAGCGCTGGTCGGGCATCAACAGCGTGATCTGGACCACGACGCCCGCCATCGCCGCCGCCATGCCCACCGCGGCCATCGGCTATCATTTCCCGCCCGGCATCACCGCCCTGCCCTTCGCGCAATTGCTGGCGCAGGGCTGGTCCCGCCCGGCCGGCGCGCGCCGCCGCGTGTGGCATGCGCGGCGCAACAACGACATGATCATCGGCGTGCTGCTGCGCGATGTGCTGCGCCAGCCCTGGGCGCTGGTCTTCACCCGCGAAGGGCGCGGCACTTCCGGCCGCTTCACCCGCTTCCTGCTGGGGCGGATGGACCACATCATCGCGACCAGCCGCCCCGCCCTGCCGCGTGACGGGGAGCCTGCCAGCATCATCCCGCATGGGGTGGATATGGACCGCTTCCACCCCGCCCCTGACCGCGCGGCGGCCTGGGCCGAGACCGGCCTGCCCGGCGCGCGCGGCATCGGCGTCTTCGGCCGCATCCGGCCCAACAAGGGCACCGATCTGTTCGTGGATGCGATGATCGCGCTGCTGCCGCATCACCCGGGCTGGACCGCCATCGTCACCGGGGAGGCTGTGGGCGAGGAGAACCAGCGCTTCCTGGCCGCCATGCAGGCGCGCGTGGCCGAAGCGGGCCTCGCGGAGCGCATCCATTTCCTGGGGCTGCTGGAGGGCGCGCGCATGCCCGGGCTGTTCCGCGCCATCAGCGTCTATGTGGCGCCGCAACGCCGCGAGGAATTCGGCCTGACCCCGCTGGAGGCCATGGCCAGCGGCACCGCCGTGGTCGCCACCCGCACCGGTGCCGCGCCCGACCTGGTGCGCGATGGCACCACCGGCACGCTGATCGCCCCCGATGATGGCGCCGCGCTGCAGGCCGCGCTGGCCCCCCTGCTGGCCGAGCCGGCGCGGGCCGCGGCGATGGGTGCGGAGGGGCGGCGCATCGCGCTCGCCGAACACAGCGCGGCGGCCGAGAACGCCGCCGTGGCCGATCTCTATCGCAGGCTCTCCGCATGAGGGAGATCGAGGTCGTCGCGCCCAATATCAAGCGCAACCAGACCGGGGTGACATCGACCATCATCGCAGCCGTCGGCGCGCAGGCCAGGCTGCGCAAGGTCGCGGCGCTGGGCCTCGGCCTGCCCGCGAGCCTGCCGCAATTGCGCTGGGCCGACCTGCTGCGCGGCTGGTCCCGCCCACCTGGCCTGTCGCATCGCATCTGGCATGCGCGCAGGCCCGATGAGATGGCCGTGGGCCTGGTGCTGCGCGATGTGCTGCGCCAGCCCTGGAAGCTGGTCTTCACCAGCCATGACGCGCATGACCACCCGAAGCTGTATCGCTGGATGGCGGCGCGGATGGATGCGCTGGTTGCCTCCACGCCGGCCTCTGCACGCGCGATCGACACGCGGGCGCATGTGATCGGCCATGGCGTGGACCCCGAGGCCTTCCAGCCCGCGCCGGACCGCGCGGCGGAATGGCGCGCGCTGGGGCTGCCTGGCGCCTATGGGCTCGGCACCTTCGGCCGGCTGCGCCCGCAGAAGGGCCAGGATGTGCTGGTGCGCGCGCTGTGCGAGACGCTGCCGCGCCACCCGCAGGCCGGCTATGTGATCGCGGGGCTGACCACCAGCGCGAATCAGGGCTTCGAGGAGGGCTTGCGCGCGCAACTGGCCGCCGCCGGCATCGCCGACCGCGTCACCTTCCTGGGTGAGGTGGATGCGGCGATGATCCGCCGCCTATACGCGGCGGTCTCGCTCTATATCCAGCCCGGCCGGTCGGAGGGCTATGGGCTGACGCCGATCGAGGCCATGGCCAGCGGCACGGCCGCGATTTCCACCCGCGTGGGCGCGGCGGCTGACATGGTGATCGAGGGTGTCACCGGCCATCTGGTCGATGTGGAAGACTGGCAGGCGATGGCCGCGCGGCTGGAGGAGCGCCTGTCGGACATGGCCGGCACGCTGGCCATGGGGGTGGCCGGCCGCGCCCATGTTCTGGCGCATCACACCGCGGAGATCGAGGCGCGACGCCTGTTTGCCGTCTATGACAGGCTGGTGCCGCGCGACGGCTTGCAGCCCGCGCCAAACACCCCAGAGTGATGCGCATGCACACCAAGCCCATGCGCCTGTCCGTCAATGTCGATCACGTGGCCACCCTGCGCAATGCGCGCGGCGGGAGCTTCCCCTGCCCCATCGAGGCCGCGCGCATCTGCATGGCAGCGGGTGCCGATGGCATCACCATCCATCTGCGCGAGGATCGCCGCCACATTCGTGACCGCGATGTGGAGCGCATGGCGACCGAGGTGGCCACGCGCCTGAACCTGGAAATGGCCGCGACCGAGGAGATGGTCGGCATCTGCACGCGCCTCGCGCCGCCGGCCTGCTGCATCGTGCCCGAGAAGCGCGCCGAATTGACCACCGAGGGCGGGCTGAATGTGGCCACACCCGACCCCTTCCTGCGCGAGGCCATTGCCCGGATCGCCGCGCGCGGCACCGAGGTCTCGCTGTTCATCGAGCCTGATCCGGCGGCGGTGGAGGCCGCGCGCGCGCTGGGGGCGCAGGCGGTGGAGCTGCACACCGGCACCTATGCCGAGGGGCCGGTGGCCGAGCGTGCGGCGCAGCTCGCGCGCATCGCTGCCGCCGCCCGCGCCGCGCATGCGCTGGGGCTCGCCTGCCATGCGGGCCATGGGCTGAGCTACGAGACGGTGGGCCCCATCGCCGCCCTGCCCGAGATCGAGGAGGTGAGCATCGGCCATTTCCTGATCAGCACGGCGGTGTTCGAAGGGCTGGATGGCGCCGTGCGGCGGATGATCGGGGCCATTCGCGCCGCCCGGTAACGCAAAATCCCCCCAAGGCCATCGGCCCTGGGGGGATCTGACATTCGAAGGCATCGCCCCGGGGTGGCGTGCCACCCCGGGACATTCAGGATCAACCGATCCAGAGGCCGTCCATGATGGCCTGCTGGCTGATCACGCCCGCCACGCCGGTGCTGGCCGTGAAGCCGATGGTCGCGGTCTGGCCGGCGCTGAGCACGCCGTTCCAGTTGGCATCGTTCAGCTCCATCACCTCGCCCTGCGTGTCGACATGGATGGCGTTCCAGACATTGTTCACGTCCCACTTGCTGCCCAGGGCGAGATCCCAATCGGTCACGTCCTGCGTGGCGGTGACGGTGATCTCGGCCTGGAAGCCGCCCCACCAGGAATTGACGACGCGGATGGCGGCGGTGATCTCGGCATCGGCCGTGATGGCCGGCGCCTGGACCGCGGCGGGCTTCGAGGCTGCGGTCCAGAGGTCGCGGATCGACATGGTCACATCATCGAAGCGGACGCTGCCCGCGCTGTCGGCACGGTTGCCCAGGTCGTTGAACACGATGGCATCGCCGCCCGCATCCAGCACCAGGGCCAGCTTCTGGTGGCCATGCGCATCCA
>JAIXVH010000478.1 GCA_027483125.1 Acetobacteraceae bacterium
CTGCACGGGCCGCGCCTGCAACCAGGGTTCGTCCAGCTGGATCACATCGGCGCCGGCGGCGACCAGGTCACGCGCCTCGGCCGCGACCACATCCGCATAGGCCATGGCGACGGCCTCTTCATCGCCGTAATGCTCGTCCTTCGCCTGCATCGACAGGGTGAAGGGGCCGGGCAGCGTGATCTTGATCTTCCGGTCGGTGTTGGCGCGCAGGAATTCCACATCGCGCACCTCGACAGCATGGCGGCGTGCGATCGGCCCCACGATGCGCGGCACGGAGGTCATGCGCCCGGCGCGGCCCATCACCTTGGCGGGGTTGTCCACATCCACGCCGTCCAGGGCCAGCGCGAAGCGGTTGGAATAGCTCTCGCGCCGCATCTCGCCATCGGTGATGATGTCGATGCCCGCGCGTTCCATGTCGCGAATCGCGATCAGCGTCGCGTCATCCTGCGCGCCTTCCAGCGCATCCTCGGCCACGCGCCACACCTCCTTCAGACGCACGCGCGGCACCACATTGGCGTGCAGCACCTTGTGGTCCACCAGCCAGGCGGGTTGCGGATAGGAACCGACGACGGTGGTGGGCAACAGCATGGCGGGGTCTCCTCGTTGCGTGCGCAACACCACATCGCTACACCATGCGCAATACGCGGAGGAACCGATGCAGGATTTGGACGTCAACCAGATCACCGATGCCGCCATCGCCCAGATGGCGAACACGCCCGATCCGCGCATGCGCGAGATCATGGACGCTGCGATCCGCCACCTGCATGACTTCGCGCGCGAGGTGAAGCTCAAGCCCGAGGAATGGCTGCAGGGCATCGCCTTCATGACCGCCGTCGGCCAGATGTGCACGCCCTACCGCCAGGAATTCATCCTGCTATCCGACGTGCTGGGCCTGTCGCGCCTGGTCAACGTCATGCACGACGCCTCCGGCCGCGAACCCGAGGGCACGGAAGCCAGCCTGCTCGGCCCCTTCTTCCGCGAAGCCGCACCTATCGTTCCGCTGGGCGGCACCATCGCGCATCACGCCAAGGGCCCCGAAGTGATGATGTTCGGCCAGGTAGTGGACGCAGCCGGCCAGCCCGTGCCCGGCGCCTGGATCGACGCCTGGCAGACCGATGCCGAGGGCCTCTATGACCTGCAGGCCAACAACCCAGAAGTGATGGACATGCGCGGCCGCGTGCAATGCGACGCGCAGGGCCGCTACCATGTGCGCACGCTGAAGCCGCTGGGCTATTCCATCCCGATGGACGGTCCGGTGGGTGCCATGGTGAAGCTGCAGAACCGCCACGGCATGCGGCCGGCGCATATCCATATCCTCGTCTCCGCACCCGGATATCGCGAACTGGTCACGGCGCTGTATCTCGGCGATGACCCGAACATCGACAGCGACACGGTGTTCGGCGTCTCCTCCTCGCTGGTGGTGACGCCGGCGACGGGCATGGCGGATTCGCCAGCACCTGCGATGCCGTCCATCCGCTACGACTTCACGCTGTCCCGCGATGATGAAGGCGGCGGCGGCCGGGTCGGTTCCGACCCGTCCAAACTGGTGCCCGCAGGTTAGGGTCTGATCGCATTGGGCTGTATCAGCCTGATGCGTGAATCAGCCCCTCAAAAACCGCTGAATTCTCGACACTGGGAGGAAAAAACAATGACCATCACCCGACGCCTTCTGGCGGCAGGCAGCGCTGCCCTGCCCTTCGCAGCCCATGCCCAGGCCCAATGGCCGGAACGCGCGGTGCAGATCGTGCTGCCCTACCCGCCGGGCAATGCGATCGACCTGCTGGTGCGCTCGCTCGCCGCGCAGATGACGCCGATCCTGGGGCAGTCCGTGGTGGTGCTGAACCGCCCCGGTGCGGCCGCCGTGGTGGGTTCGGTCTCCGTCATGCGCGCGCCGGCGGATGGCTATACGCTGCTCTTCGTGCCGGCGCTGGTGGCCTCCGTGCTGCCGGCCACGCAGGCGCAGTCGGGGCTGCAGACCAACAGCTTCATCCCGGTCTGCCAGACCTTCAGCAATTCCATGGCGCTGGTGGTCCGCCCCGACAGCCCCTTCCGCACCCTGCGCGATCTGCAGACGGCCGCGCGCGCACGGCCGTCGCAGATCACCTATGGCACGCTGGGCATCACCTCCATCCCGCATCTGGCCGCGGTGCAGTGGGAGAATGCGGCGGGCGTGCAGCTGGAACACGTGCCCTTCAACGCCGATGGCGTGGTGATGACCGAGGTGCTGGCCGGCCGCATCAATGTGGGATCCATCGTGCTGGGCAGTGCGGCCGGCCGCAATGACCTGCGCGTGCTGGCGGTGTTCGACGCGCAGCGCCACCCCGACTGGCCCGATGCGCCCACCGCGCGCGAGCAGGGCTTCGACGTGCTGCCCGCCAGCTTCGGCGGCATCTTCGCCCCCGCCGGTACGCCGGAGCCGATCCTGGCCCGCATCGAGCAGGCCTGCACCCAGGCCGCGCAATCCGATGCCTATCGCACCGCCGCGCGCACCGGCTCGCAGCCGCCCAACTACTTCCTGGGCCGCGCCGATTTCGCCCGCCGCCTGCAGCAGGATATTGACGACAAGGCCGCGGTGCTGCGCAACATTCGCCTCAACTGAGGGCGAAACGGCCCTCTCGCCTGGGAGGGCCGCCATGATCATCACACGACGCCATTTCGCGGCGGCAGCGACCATGCTGCCGCTGGCCACACCCCGCGCGCAGGAGGCATTCCCCACGCGGCCCATCCAGGTCGTGATGCCCTATGCGCCGGGCAATGCGACCGATGTGCTGCTGCGCGCACTCGCCGGCCCGATGTCCCAACAACTGGGCCAGCCGGTGGTGGTCATCAACCGCGAGGGCGCGGCCGGCGCCGTGGGTTCAGCCAGCGCCGCGCGCGCCGCGCCCGATGGCTATACGCTGCTGTTCGTGCCGGCACTCGTCGCCTCCGTGCTGCCGGTGACGCAGGCCACCAGCGGGCTGCGGCCGGAAAGCTTCGCGCCGATCTGCCAGACCTTCAGCAACACCATGGCACTGGTGGTCCGGCGTGACAGCCCGTTTACCGATCTGCGCGCCTTGCAGGCCGCGGCCCGCGCGCAGCCGGGGCGCATCACCTATGGCACGCTGGGCATCACCTCCATCCCGCATCTGGCGATGGAGCAATGGGCGGCGGCGGCCGGCGTGCAGGTGGAACACGTGCCATACCGTTCCAGCGGCATGGCGATCACGGAATTGCTGGCCGGGCGCATCGACATCGCGGCGATCGTGCTGGGCACCGTGCCCGGCCTGTCCGAGACGCGGATGCTGACCATCTTCGACGCACAGCGGCACCCGGATTTCCCGCAGGCGCCGACCGCGCTGGAACAGGGCTTCGACGTGCAGCCCGCAAGCTTCGGCGGCCTCTTCGCGCCCGCCGGCACGCCCGAGGCGGTGCTGGCGCGGCTGGAGGCCGCCTGCGCCACGGCGGCGAATTCCGAGGTCTACCGCACCACCGCGCGGACCGGCTTCCAGCCCGCGGATTACTTCCGCCCGCGCGCGGAATTCGCCCGCCGGCTGCGGCTGGACGTCGACGACAAGGCCGCTGTCCTGCGCAACATCAGGCTAAACTGAAGCGACGCGCACGCTGGCAGGCACGCCCGCTTCGGCCAGTGCCGCGTTCTGGCGTTCGGTCATGCCTTCCTCGGTGAAGCCCTCGATCAACTCCATGAACATGCGGTGCCAGTTGTGCTCCGCGCGCAGTCGCGTGAAGGCGGAACCGAGCCCGATCGCGGCGCGGTCCATCAGCGGGAATTCGCGTGGGATGCGCACGGATTGGCCGGTGCGCTTGGATTCCTCGCGCAGCTGCTGGTGCACGCCCTCGGCCACGCGGCGGCCGATCTGCAGATCGTCCAGGTCCTGGATGGGACCGACCTCGTCGCGGATCAGCGGCGCGTAGAGGAAATCCGCCCAGCGCTTCAACGCCAGGATGGTGTCGCGCGAGAGATCGCGGAAACCCCAATCCTCGAAGGCCGCGACGGCCTTGTCCTCGTCATTGTCGCGGATGCCCTCGAAGAGGCGGATCACGCCGCCGATGAACTTCGGCGAGAAGACGCGGATGACGCCGAAATCCAACAGCGAAATGCCGCCGGCATCGGTGCTGGATGGCTGGCGCACCAGGTAGTTGCCCAGATGCGGATCACCATGGATCACGCCGTAGCGGTACAACGGGTGATACCAGGCGCGGAACAGCCCCGCTGCGTAGAGGTTGCGTTCCTCCTGCGGCGGGTCTTCTTCCATGCGCTTGAGGAAGGAGCCGCCATCGACCCAGCTCATGGTCAGCAGGCGCTTGGTGGTCAGTTCGGGCACGTTCTTCGGCACGCGCACCAGATCGGAACCGGCGAGCATGATGCCATACATCGTCTGGTGCGCGGCCTCGCGCGTGTAGTCCAGCTCCTCGCGCAGGCGTTCGGAGAGCTCGTCATAGACATCGCCGTTTTCCAGCGTGCGGTCCATGCGCTGGTAGATGCCCATGGCCAGCTTCAACTGCCGCAGATCAGCTTCGACCACGCTGGGCATATCAGGGTATTGCAGCTTGCAGGCGACCGGCGTGCCATCATGCAGCCGCGCGCGATGCACCTGGCCGAGCGATGCCGCGGCCGCCGCTTCCTGCCCGAATTCGGCGAAGCGCGATTGCCAATCGGCGCCGAGTTCCGCGGTCATGCGGCGCTTGACGAAGGCCCAGCCCATGGCCGGCGCGTTGGACTGCAGGGTGGCGAGTTCGCGCGCATATTCCTCGGGTAGCGCATCGGGCACGGTGGAGAGGAACTGCGCCACCTTCATCATCGGGCCTTTCAGCCCGCCGAGCACGGCCTTCAGGTCATTCGCGTGGCTCGCCTTGTTGGTCTTGATGCCGAGGAAGCGCTCGCCCGCCACGCGCGCGGCGATGCCGGTGACGGCGCCGGAGGTGCGCACCATGCGGCGCATTTCGCCGAAGAGGCTGTTCTCAGCCATCGGCTTGCTCCAGTTCATCGATAAAGCCGGCGATCACATCCAGGCCGCGATTCCAGAAGCTGGGCTGCGAGGCATCCAGGCCGAAGGGGGCGAGCAATTCCTGATGTCGCAGCGTGCCGCCGGCTCGCAGCATGGCCAGGTATTTCTCCTCGAAATCCGGCACCGTGCCGTCGCGGTAGACGCCATAGAGCGCATTCACCAGGCAGTCGCCGAAGGCATAGGCGTAGACGTAGAAGGGCGTGTGCACGAAGTGCGGGATATAGGCCCAGTAGGAGGCATAATCCGGCGTGAATTCGAAGGCTGGCCCCAGGCTCTCTGTCTGTACCTGCATCCAGATCTCGCCGATGCGCTCGCTGCTGACCTCGCCTTGGCGGCGCTCATCATGCAGCAGCGTTTCGAAGCGGTAGAAGGCGATCTGGCGCACCACCGTGTTCAGCATGTCCTCCACCTTGCCGGCGAGGAGAATGCGGCGGCGCTTCGGATCGGCCTCGGCATCGAGCATGGCGCGGAAGGTCAGCATCTCGCCGAAAACGCTGGCGGTTTCCGCCAGGGTCAGCGGCGTGGAGGACATCAGATAGCCCTGCTCCGCCGCCAGCCGCTGATGCACGCCGTGGCCCAGCTCATGCGCCAGCGTCATCACATCGCGCGCCTTGCCGTGGTAGTTCAGCAGCAGATAGGGGTGCGCGGATGGCACGGTCGGATGCGCAAACGCACCGCTCGCCTTGCCCGGCCGCAACGCGGCATCGATCCAGGGCTTTTCGAAGAAGGGCGCGGCCAGTTCGGCCAGCTTCGGGCTGAACGCGCCATAGGCCGCGCGCACCCGCGTCACCGCATCGGGCCAGGCGATGCTGCTGTCCGCATCCGCCGGCAGCGGCGCGTTGCGGTCCCAATGCATCATCTTCTCAAGGCCGAGCCACTTCGCCTTCATCGCGTAGTAGCGATGCGACAGGCGCGGAAAGCTGTCGCGCACGGCGGTGACCAAGGCATCCACCACCTCGTCCTCGACCATGTTGGCGCGGTTGCGGAAGCTGCCGGGGCGCGGGTAGCGGCGCCACTTGTCGTCGATTTCCTTGTCCTTGATCAGCGTGTTGGTGATCAGGCTGAACAGGCGCAAGCGGCTGCCGAAGGCTTCGGAGACACCCTTGGCCGCGGCCTCGCGCTTGGCGCGATCGCGGTCGGAGAGCTGGTTCAGAGCGGCGGAGACCGAGACATCCTTGCCATCCACCGGCACCGTCATGTTGGCCACGGTCTCATCGAACAGCCGCGTCCAGGCGGCGCTGCCAGCGACGTCCTTTTCGTGCAGCAACCGCTCCATCTCGTCGGATAACTGGTGTTCGCGAAACACCCGTGAATCCCGCAGCCAGGGGCGATAGCGCGCCAGCGCCGCACTGCCCGACATCGCGCTTTCCAGCGCGGCTTCGTCCAGCAGGTTCACCTCCAGCGCGAAGAAGACGGTGTGGCTGGAAATCGCCGTCACGCGCTCCTGCATGGTCTGGTAGAAGCGACCATTCGCGGGGTCCTGCGCATCGGTGGCGAAGGTCAGGCTGGCAAAGCTCATCACACGGCCTAAGCTCTCGCGCATGCGCTCGTATTCAGCGATGGCGCCGGCCAGCGCATCGCCCGACAGCGCGCCCAGCTTGCCGGCGTAGCGCTTGGCAAAAGCGGCGGCCTGCTCCTCCGCACGCGCCAAGTCTTCGGCGAGCTTCGGATCATCCGCAGCCCTGTACAGATCCGACAAATCCCAACCGGGCAGGCCGTCGCTGCCTCCGGCCGAGTCAAGCGGTGCGCGGGGAATGGAAAAAGGGGCTGGGATTGCTTGCATTCTCTCCATATATGCGCTTCAGCGCCGGGGCCAACCCGCGCGCGGGGATTGGCTTCAAAACGCAAGAAATTTCCGGGGGGATTTCCATGCACGGCACCTTGCCTGTCACGCAGGAGATGACGGTCGGCGGCTGGCGCAGCCTGCCGCACATGATGCTGGGCCTGGCCGCGCGCCAGCCCGACCGCGCGATGCTGCGTGGCTGGCGCGACAAGGCCTGGCACAGCGTCACCTGGGGCCGCTTCGCAGAGCGCGTGGCCGCTGTCGCGGCCGGGCTGCGCGCGCTGGGCGTCGCGCATGGCGACCGCGTGCTGCTGGTCAGCGACAACCGCCCCGAATTCCTGATCGCGGACACCGCCATCATGGCGATCGGCGCCGTCACCGTGCCGACCTACACCACCAACACCATCCCCGATCACGCGCATGTGCTGCGCGATTGCGGCGCGCGCGTCGCCATCACCAGCAGCGACACGCTGGCCGCGCGCGTGCTCGCCGCCGCGACGCAGGCGCATGGCCTGGACACGCTGATCTGCATGGAGGCCCCACCGCCGGCGCCCGAGGGCATGCGCGCCGTCGAATGGTCCGCGCTGGAAGCCACGCAAGCCGACACCGCCGCGCTGATCGCCGAGGTCGAGCACATCCCGCCCGGCCGTCTCGCCTGCCTGATCTATACCTCCGGCACCGGCGGCAACCCCAAGGGCGTGATGCTGCCGCACCGCGCGATGCTGTCCAACGCCGAGGGCGCGCGCCGCGTGCTGGGCGACATGAACCTTGATGGCGGGCGTTACCTCTCCTTCCTGCCGATGTCGCACAGCTACGAGCACACGGTGGGCGGCTTCATCCTGCCGATGCTGGGCGTGGAGGTGATCTATTCACGCGGCGCCGACCGCATGGCGGCCGAAATGGCCGAGTTCAAACCCACCGTCATCACCGCCGTTCCGCGCCTGTTCGAGGTGCTGAAGTCGCGCATCACCGCGCAGGTGGAGAAGGATGGCGGGCTGAAGGAGAAGCTGTTCAACAAGGCCGTCGCATTGGGCTTGCGCAAGATGGACGGCCCGAAGCTCGGCCTGCTCGACCGCGTGGTGGATGCCGTGCTGGAACGCCTGGTGCGCAACAAGATCCGCGCGCGATTTGGTGGCCAGGTGCAGCTGATGGTCTCGGGCGGCGCGCGGCTAGACCCGGATCTGTCGGGCTTCTTCCTGGCGCTGGGGATGCCGGTGATCCAGGGCTATGGCCAGTCGGAAGCCGGCCCCGTTGTGTCGGTCAACCTGCCCTGGGCGAATGACCGCCGCAGCGTGGGCGGCCCGCTGCCAGGTGTCGAAGTGAAGATCGCCGAGGATGGCGAAATCCTGATCCGCGGCGGCCTGGTGATGGACGGCTATTGGGGCAATGAGGAAGCGTCGCGCAACGCGCTGCGCGACCTGCCGGGCGACGCCGGCGGCGCCTGGCTGCACAGCGGCGATGTGGGCCATATCGATGCCGCCGGCCGCATCCACATCACCGACCGCAAGAAGGATTTCATCAAGCTGCTGGGCGGCGACATGGTCGCACCCTCGAAGCTGGAAACCATGCTGATGGCGGAGCCGGAGATTGCGCAGGCGGTGGTGGCGGGC
>JAIXVH010000062.1 GCA_027483125.1 Acetobacteraceae bacterium
CTCCGCCACCAACAATTTTCCGGAGATTTGTGGCCGCATCTGCCCGCAGGACCGGCTGTGCGAAGGCAATTGCGTGATCGAGAAGGGCTTCGAGAGCGTCACCATCGGCTCGGTGGAGAAGTACATTGTCGATACCGCCTGGGAGAAGGGCTGGGTGAAGCCGCCCACGCCCAAGCGCGAATTGCCGGCCTCCATCGGCATTATCGGCGCGGGGCCGGCGGGGCTGGCGGCGGCCGAGCAGATGCGCCTGAAGGGCTACCAGGTGCATGTCTATGACCGCTACGACCGCGTCGGCGGGCTGATGATCTATGGCATCCCCAACTTCAAGCTGGAGAAGGATGTGGTGCTGCGCCGGCACGAACAATTCGCCGCCGCCGGCATCAAGTTCCACCTGGGCGTGGAGATCGGCCGCGACGTCACGCTGAACGAATTGCGTGAGACGCATGACGCGGTCTTCATCGCCACCGGCGTCTACAAGGCGCGCGATGTGGAACTGCCCGGCGCGGAACTGCCCGGCGTGCATCCGGCGATGGATTTCCTGACCGCGTCGAACCGGCAGGGCCTGGGCGATACCGTGCCGGCCTTCGAGGACGGCACGCTGAATGCCGCCGGCAAGCATGTGGTGGTGATCGGCGGCGGTGACACCGCGATGGATTGCGTGCGCACGGCCGTGCGGCAGGGCGCGGCCTCGGTCGCCTGCCTGTACCGGCGCGACAAGGCGAATATGCCGGGCTCCATGCGCGAGGTGCACAATGCCGAGGAAGAAGGCGTGCGCTTCGTCTGGCTCGCCGCTCCGGAGGCCTTCGAGGGCTCCGACCGCGTGACCGGCGTGCGCGCAACCCGCATGCATCTGGGCCTGCCCGACGCCACCGGCCGCCAGCAGGTGGATGCGATCGAGGGGAGCAGCTTCATCCAGCGCGCCGACATGGCGATCAAGGCGCTGGGCTTCGACCCCGAGGACCTGCCCGCCATGTTCCGCGAACCGGCGCTGGCGGTGACGCGCTGGGGCACCATCAAGGTGGACCACAAGACGATGATGACCGCCCTGCCCGGCGTCTTCGCCGGTGGCGATATCGTGCGTGGCGCATCGCTCGTGGTCTGGGGCATTCGCGATGGGCGCGATGCCGCGGAACAGATGCACGCCTACATCATGCAGAAGGCGGCGCTCGCCGTCGCGGCGGAGTGAGAGAGATGGAAAACGGTTTCGAATTCGCTGAACGCTTTGCCGCCAACCGCGCGCTGCTGAATGACGCCGCGCATATCGACACGACCGAACACGATGCTTGCGGCGTCGGCCTCGTCGCATCGCTGGACGGCACCGCGCGCCGCGAGGTGGTGCAGGCCGGCATCGATGCGCTGCGCGCCGTCTGGCACCGCGGCGCCGTGGATGCCGATGGCAAGACCGGCGATGGCGCCGGCATCCATGTGGAAATCCCGCAGGAATTCTTCGCCGAGGTGGTGCGCAATGGCGGCGACCGTGTGCGCCCCGGGCGCATCGCGGTGGGCATGGCGTTTCTGCCCAAGACCGATCTGGGCGCGCAGGAGCGCTGCCGGCAGATCGTGGAGACCGAGATCCTCAACGCCGGCTATGCGATCTATGGCTGGCGCCAGGTGCCGATCGATGCCTCCGTGGTGGGTGAAAAGGCCAATGCCACGCGGCCGGAGATCGAACAGATCCTGATCTGGTCGCCCACCGACGTGCCCGATGCGATCTACGAACGCGATCTCTATGTCATTCGCCGCCGGATCGAAAAGCAGGCCATCGCGGCGCAGATTCCGGAGCTGTATCTCTGCTCCCTCTCCTGCCGCAGTGTCATCTACAAGGGCATGTTCCTGGCCGAGGACCTGGCCGAGTTCTACCCCGACCTGAAGGATGCGCGCTTCACCAGCCGCTTCGCCATCTACCACCAGCGCTACAGCACCAACACCTTCCCCACCTGGCGGCTGGCGCAGCCCTTCCGCATGCTCGCGCATAACGGCGAAATCAACACGCTGCATGGCAACGTCAACTGGATGAAGGCGCACGAGACGCGCATGTCGCATCCGCTGCTGGATGCGCATCTGGAGGACATCAAGCCCATCGTGCAGGCCGGCAATTCCGACACCGCCTGCCTCGACAATGTCTTCGAATTGCTGGTGCGCGGCGGGCGCGATGCGCCGATGGCCAAGGCCATGCTGATCCCCGAATCGCTCGGCAACAACGCGACCATGCCGGGCAAGCATCACGACCTGTTCCTCTACTGCAATGCGGTGATGGAACCCTGGGACGGGCCGGCCGCCATTGCGGCCACCGACGGGCAATGGGTGATCGGCGGCATGGACCGCAACGGGCTGCGGCCGATGCGCTACAGCGTCACCGCGGACCGCATGCTGATCGTGGGCTCCGAGACGGGCATGGTGAAGCTCGCGGAGGATGCGATCATCTCCAAGGGGCGCGTCGGCCCTGGGCAATGCATCGGCGTCGATCTGGACAGCGGCAAGCTCTACCTGGACCGCGCGCTGAAGGATGAGCTGTCGGGTCGCAAGCCCTTCGGCGATTGGGTGGCGCGCACCACGCCGATCGATGAGATCGTGAAGAAGGACAGCCGCGAGCCGTCGCTCTACCAGGGCGAGGCGCTGCGCCGCCGCCAGGTGGCCATCGGCGCCACGCTGGAGGAGCTGGAGAGCATCCTGCACCCCATGGTGGAGGACGCGGCCGAAGCCGTGGGTTCGATGGGCGACGACACGCCGGTGGCCGTGCTGTCCAGCCAGTATCGCGGCCTGCACAACTACTTCCGGCAGAGCTTCAGCCAGGTCACCAACCCGCCCATCGACAGCCTGCGCGAGACGCGGGTGATGACGCTGCGCACGCGGCTTGGGAATCTCGGCAACATCCTGGACGAGAACCCCGAGCAATGCGTGATGCTGATGCTCGACAGCCCCGTCCTGACCACGGCGCAATTCCAGGCGATGCGCGCGCATATGGGCAGTGCGGCCGTGGAGGTGGATGCGACCTTCCCGGTGGCCGAGGGTGCCGCCGGGCTTCGCCGCGCCATCGAGCGCATCAAGCGCGAGGCCGAGGAGGGCGTGCGCACCGGCCATGTGCATGTGGTGCTGACCGATGAAGCCCAGGGCGAGCAACGCGCGGCGATCCCGATGATTCTAGCGGTGGGCGCGGTGCATACGCATCTGGTCAAGACGTCCTTGCGCACCTTCACCAGCTTGAATGTTCGCGTGGCCGAATGCATCGATGTGCATTGCTTCGCGGTGCTGATCGGCGCCGGTGCGACCACCGTGAACGCCTATATGGCGCAGGAGAGCATCGCCGACCGGCATCGGCGC
>JAIXVH010000282.1 GCA_027483125.1 Acetobacteraceae bacterium
AGCAGGATGATGTCTCCGGCGGCGGCCTCACCATTGGCGGGATCGCCGTCGAAGAGTTGCGCCAAGCTGCCGAAGCTGCCGCCGGGGCTGACCAGCAATGCGCGATAACCGCCCAGGCCGGTCACCATCTCCATGCTGGCCAGGGTATCGGTGCCTTCGTCACCGCCGGTGGTCAGCGTCCAGCGGTTGTTCACGTTATCCCAGGCGAACATGGTGGCGGTCAGCGTGGTGGCCGCGTAGTGGGCCGTATCCAGGCCGCTGCCGCCGACCAGCGCGTCATTGCCCGCGCCGCCGGTCAGCGTGTCGTCGCCGCCATTGCCGGTCAGGCTGTTGTTGCCGCCATTGCCGGTCAGGGCATTGGCGCCGTCATTGCCGAACAGCGCGATGTTCTGCGTGGCCAGCATGGCCGAGGCGTCGATGTTGTTCGCCTGCGTGCCGGTGGCCAGATAATTCGGATGCGCCGTGACGATGGCGGCACTCTCGACATTCGTCACACCTGCCAGCAGCGTCAGCGTCAGCCCGCCGGTATTGGTCGCGAACTGGATGACATCCGTGCCCGAACCGCCATCGATCGTCTCGCCCACCACATGATGCGCGGGATTGGTGATGCGGATGCGGTCATCGCCGCCGCCCGCATCGATCACATCGAGACCACCGCGGCCATCGATCAGGTCGATACCGCTGGTACCGATGATGGTGTCGGCCGAGGCCAGGCCCTGCGGCGAGGCGATCACCGGGCCGCCGGTGTTGTTCAGCACGGTGAAACCGGTCGACAGGTCGATCGTGCCGCCCACGCCATCCAGGTTGATCAGGCCCCAGGGCGCGCTGGCGTTCAGATCGACACCCGACTTGGTGAAGGTCAGGTTCGCCATGTTGTACACGGCGATCAAATCCTGGGCGTAGTTGCCCTGGATCCACACATTGGTCAGCGTCAGGGATGCGCCGGCATCGTAGGGGCCGACATCCCTGGCATCACCGCCATCCTGCAACCCGCGCATTTGGATGGCCTTCTGGGTCGCGCCGCCGGAGCCGCTGATGTTCGTGTTGCTGATCGTCAGCGCCTTGTTGTAGCCAAAGGCAAGGATGTCACCGCGGCCACCCGCACCCGTGTCCAGGATGCCATTGCTCGTGAACAGGCTATTCGTGATGGTGATGGCGCCAATGGTGTCGGTTGCCGTGGGCGTGGTGCCGTTGCCAGCCCGGGTATAAGCGAAACCATTGGTCTGGGTGTTTTTGACTCCCACATTGTCCAGCGTGACGCTGCCGGCGAAAGCCGTGCTGTTCGCCGTGACCTGCACGCCATATTGGCGACCCGAGCCGTCGACGACCACGTCACTCAACCTAAAGGCGCCGTCCAGCAGGCCATCAACCAGCACCGTGCCGTTGATCTCGACATCCGAGCGGGCGGCGCCCATGCCATCGATGGTCAGGTGCTTGCCGGTGACGGTGACATTGCCGGCATAGGTGCCGGCCGCGACGAGCACCTCATCACCGGCCGCAGCGGCCGTGACCGCGTCCTGGATGCTGGTGGCGTTGGAATTGCCGCCGACCAGCCAGACCGCGTTGCCGCTCCCGAAGACCAGCTTCTCGACCTGGGTCAGCGTATCGACGCCGTCGGGGCCGCTCACGATCCAGTTCGTGCCATCATGCGTGACCGTATAGGCCGAGCGCGCGCCCGAGAAGGACGCTACGTCGGTGCCTACGCCGCCGTCGATCATGTCGTTGTTGTCGCCGCCAGTGAGGGTGTCCGAACCCGCGCCGCCCAACAGGCTGTCAGCACCGGCGTCGCCGGACAGGGTGTCATTCTCGGTCCCGCCATCGAGTGTATCGGCACCGGTTCCGCCGACCAGGCTGTCGGTGTCCGCGCCGCCCAGCAGGCTGTCATTGCCCTGGCCACCGGTCAGCACGTCATTGCCCGCGCCGCCGTCCAGTGTATCGTCACCGCCGAGGCCAGCCAGCGAGTCCGCGCCGCCGCGCCCCAGCATCCGATCAGCATAGGCCGTGCCGGTGAAGCTGTCCGCGCTGGCAAGACCTTGCGGCGTCGCGATCACCGAGGGCACCGCCGGCACGATCCCGTCCGGCGAGGCTAGGTTGGAGGCGGACGAGAAGAAGTTCGTCAGGTCGATGCTACCGCCGACGCTGTCGAGGTTGATCGCCGCCCAAGGCTCCAGGCCCGGGTTCGGATTGGCATTGACCGAGCGCGTGATATTCACGCTATTGTTCGCCCCGGTGAAGCTGGCGAACTCCGCGATGCGATAGAAGGCCAGCGCGTCATTCCCATAGGCGCCGGTGACGGTCAGGTTGTTGATCGCCACGTTGCCCGCGGGGTCATACGGGCCCACGCCGGCCACATCACTGCCATCCTGCACGCCGCGCATCTGCAGCGCCTTTTGTGCCCAGGCACCGGGGCTGCTGATCGTCACATTGGTGACGGTCAGATCTCCATTGAAACCGAACAGCAGGATGTCACCGCGTCCACCGCTGCCAGTGTCGATGGTGGCGTTATTGGTGAAGCTGCTGTTGAGGATCGAGACCGCCTTCAACGTGTCGGTCAGCGTGGGCGTGCCGCCATTGCCGGCCCGGGCATAGGCCAAGCCATTGCCCTGCGCATTGGCGATCGCCACGCCGTCCAGCACCAGCGCGCTGGCGCCGCCATCGCTCATGGAGAGCGAGATGCCCGCAGCCAGCCCCGTCGCATCGACCGCCAGGTCGGAGATGGTGAGCGTCGCGGCCTGCGCGCCGGCGCTGGTGATCTGGCCAGTGATGATGGTGCTGGCGCCCGCGCCGTCGATCGTGATCGACTTGCCGGCCAGTTCCACGTTCTCCGCATAGGTGCCGGCCTTGATGCGCACCGTCTGGCCATCCACCGCGGCGTTGACCGCCGCCTGGATGCTGCCGAAGGTGCCGACCAGCGCGTTGCTGGCATTGAACAACTGCACCGACTGCGTCAGATCCAGCGTGACATCATCGAACGCCACGACCTCGATCCCGGTCAGCGCATCCGTACCGAGCGCCGTGGACGCAACCTGCGTGAT
>JAIXVH010000200.1 GCA_027483125.1 Acetobacteraceae bacterium
GGCGCTCTTGTGATGGAAATAGGCACGGAAGAAACGCGGCGCATCGGCCAGCATTTCGGGTGCTGCCGCGGGCGTGGAATAGTACCATTGGTAGTGCTGGCGTGGGCGCGGCAGGGCGGCCAGGGCGGCCGGCAGCGCGGGGTCCGCCAGGCCACCCACGGCGCCATCGGCGCGGTGCGGCGGCGGGCCGGGGAAAGGCGCGCTCATCAACACCGCGGCGCAGAAGATGTCCGGGCGGATCAGCGCGGCATGCGCCGCGACCGGTGATCCGAAATCATGGCCGATGACGGCATGCACATGCTTGCGCCCCAGCGCCTGCACCAGGCCCACCGCATCGCGCACGAAATTCAGCGGGCCGAATTCCGCGAGCGGGATGTCATAGCCCTGGGACCACCCGGTGGTGCGGCCATAGCCGCGCTGGTCGGGTGCGACCACGCGATAGCCGGCAGCCGCCAGCGGCAGCATCACCCGCCGCCAGGAATAGGCCAGTTCCGGGAAGCCATGCAGCAGCAGCAGCATGGGTGCTTCGGGGTCGCCGGCCTCCAGCACATGCATATGCAGGCCATTGCCATTCGCGACCATGCGCGTGGTGATGCCGTCGGGCAGGGGAAGGGGTACGGGCTGCGCGTCCATGTCTTGACCCTGTGTGGCTGCCGTCATTGTCGCGCCTCCCGCCTTGGCCGCAAGATGCTGGCATAGTCTGGAAGGGAAGCCGATGTCGCTCTTGAACATGCTGGCCGGTGTGGCGGGGCAATTTCTCGCCGGGCAGCAGAACAGCCCGGCGCTGGTGGTGGTGCAGCAATTGCTGGGCGCCGGGGCGCAGGGCGGCAACCCGCTGGAGGTGCTGCTGCGCCAGTTCCAGCAGGCCGGACTGGGCGAGACGGTGCAAAGCTGGATCGGCAGCGGCCAGAACCTGCCGATCAGCCCCGATATGCTGGTACTGGTGCTGGGCCAGTCGCGCCTGGATGCGCTGGCGCGCGCCGCCGGCACGGATGGCGCGAGCCTGGCCGAGCAATTGGCGCGCCTGCTGCCGCTACTGGTCGATCGCATGACGCCGCAGGGCCGCATGCCCGATGCCAACACCGTGCAGCAGCTCATCGGACAGTTGTTCCGCCGCTGAAGGCGGTCCAGCATGCCGGCATGGACACAGCCGACCTCACCGCCCTCGCCCATCGCGTCCTGCCGGGTGGGCATTTCGGAAATCTGGCCAGCGACATCGCCATCGTCGAAGGCCAGGGCGCGCGTGTGCGCGATGCCGATGGGCGCGAATACATCGACTATCTGATCGGCTCCGGCCCGATGTTCCTGGGCCATGCCCACCCGGCGGTGACGCGCGCGGTGATGGAGCAGCTGCCGCGCGGCACCACCTTCTTCGCCAACAACCCGCATGGCATCGCGCTCGCCGCCGCGATCGTGGATGCGCTGCCCTGCGCGGAACAGGTGCGCTTCCTCTCGACCGGCTCCGAGGCCGATATGTATGCGATGCGCCTGGCCCGCGCCTTCACCGGCAAGCCCCGCATCATGAAGTTCGAGGGCGGCTATCACGGCATGAGCGAATACGGGCTGATGAGCCTCTCGCCCAAGCAGCCGGTGAACTATCCGCGCGCCCTGCCCGACAGCCCCGGCATCCCCGCGCATCTGGCCGATGACATGCTGGTGGCGCCGTTCAACGACATTGATGCCGCCGTCGCGATGATCGAGGCGCATGCGGCCGAGATCGGCGGCGTGATCATGGAGCCCTTGCAGCGCCTGATCCCGCCGCGCGAGGGCTTCCTGCAGGCGGTGCGCGCGGCGACCGCGCGGCACGGGATTCCGCTGATCTTTGATGAGGTCGTGACCGGCTTCCGCTTCGGCTATGCCGGCGCGCAGGGGCTGTATGGCGTGACGCCGGATCTCTGCACGCTGGGCAAGATCATCGGCGGTGGTTTTCCGCTGGCGGCGATCGCCGGCCGCGCCGAGATCATGGCGCATTTCGACCGCGCCAAGGTGGGCGATGCGCGCTTCCTGACGCAGGTGGGCACGCTCTCTGGCAACCCCATCGCCTCGGTGGCGGGGCTGGCGACGCTGGAGGTGCTGCGCGCGCCCGGCGCCTATGACGGCGTGATCGCGCTTGGCCAGGCGATGATGGATGCGATGGCGGAAGCGGTGCGCGAGGCGGGCGTGCCGGCGCAGCTGGTCGGGCACCCGGTGCTGTTCGATGTGGTCTTCGCGGAGGGCAGCATCGCCAATCATCGCGACATGCTGCGGCAGAACGGGGCGATGCAGGCGCATGTGAACCGCTGCATGCGGGCCGGCGGCATCCTGAAGGGCGAGAGCAAATACTACCTCTCCCTCGCCCACACACAGGATGATGTGGCGCGCACGCTGGAGGTGTTTCGCGGCGCGTTGAAGAGCCTTCCCGCCAGCTCGTGACCGGGCGCACGCCCATGGCCAGCCTGCGCTGATCCATGCGCGGCGGGTGCTGAGAGGGATGGGCGCCAGCGCCTATCGCGGGCGCAGCGCCTCGGCCTCACAGGCTTCCAGCACGCGCGTCCATTCCTCGCGCTGCGGCAGCGTCATGCGCTTGCGATGCGCCGCCGCCAGCAGCGGCTCCAGCCGCGATGTGGCGCAGCCGGCATAGATGGCGCAGACCGCATCGGGCTGGCCGGCATTGCGGCAATCGGTGAGGAAGGCCTGGTTGAATTCCAGCGCGATGGCCTGCGGGCTGGGCGTGAGCAAGGGCTGCACCGCCAGCAGGCCGCCGATCAGCACCGGCTGGTGCAGCAGATAGATGGCCAGCGTGTGCCGCCCCGGCCAGGTCAGCCAGCGCGGCGCCGGGCCCGCCTGCATGGGGATGGCGCGGCCCAGCAGCAGGCCGGCCAGCATCGGCGCGATCCAGGGCAGGATGGGGATGTAGTCGGCCGAGGGTGCGACGCGCAGCGACAGGCCGGTCCACCAGAACACAGGCGCGTTGAAGAATTCATGCGCGGCCCAAAGGGGCGCGGTGAAGGCCGCGGCCGCCAGCGCGCCCACCAGCCAGCCGGGTGCGCGCAGCAGCGGCCAGGCCAGCAGGCTGCCCAGCGCGATGGCGTGCAGGATGCCGAAGAACACGCCGAAGCCAGGCAGGTAGATGAAGGTAGCGATGCTGACCAAAGCGGCCGCCGCCGCGATCACGCCGATGCGCCGCAGATAGGCGCGTGGCGCGACACCGGCGCGCGCGCCCAAGGCCAGGCCGATGCCCGAGACGAACAGGAAGCTCCCCGCCGTCAGCCGCGCCAGCCACATCCAGAAGGGGTCGGCGGCGATCTGGGTTTCGATCATGCCGAAGGTCGAGAGGTCCCAGGCGAAATGGAACACCATCATGGGCAGCAGGGCGGCGCCGCGGGCAGCATCCACCCAGGCGTTGCGCGGCGTCATGCGGGGACTCCCGCCGGCGGCTTGGGCACGCCCAGCACGAAGGCGGAGCGTGTTTCCTTCACGCCGGGCAGGCGCAGCAAGGTGTGCATGGTGAAGGCGCCATAGGCGTCGAGGTCGCGCGCCAATATGTGCAGGAGGTAGTCCATCGCGCCGGACATGGCATAGGCCGCGACCACCTCCGGGCAGGCCTCCAGCGCGCGGTGGAAGGCGGCCACCTGTTTTTCGGCGTGGCTCGACAGGCTGACCTGCACGAAGGCCTGCACCGCGAGCCCCACGCGCCGCGGGTCCACATCGGCGCGGTAGCCGCGGATGATGCCGGCCTCCTCCATGCGGCGGATGCGGCGGATGCATGGCGTGGCCGACAGGCCCACCTCCTCGGCCAGCGCGGTGACGGGCGCGCGGCCATCGGCCTGCAACGCGCGCAGGATGCGGCGATCGGCTTCGTCGAGCGTGGTGGTTTCCGCCATGGAATAGGCCTTGCGTGGTGAAATCCTGCGCCGATTGCAGCATGGGCGGCGAGATTTGGCGAATCACGCCTGGCCCGGCGCGCCATATTGCTCGCCAGGGAGGACGCCATGCCCGACACGCATTGGCCCGAGAGTTTGCGCGGTGACTATGCCATCGCAGGCGCGGACTACACCGTGGTGCAGGATATGGCGCGCTACAGCGCGGCCGATCACGCGACCTGGCGGCTGCTGGCCGCGCGCCAGGCGGCGCTGCTGCCGGCGCATGCGGCGCGCGCCTATCGGGATGGGCTGGCGGCCCTGGGCGCGGGTGATGGCGTGCCTGACCTGGCCGCCGCGCGGCTGGCAGATGGCTGGCGCCTGGTGGCGGTGCCCGGGCTGATTCCGGAACGCGCCTTCTTCACCCATCTGGCCGAAAAGCGCTTCCCGGTGACGGTCTGGATCCGCCGGCCTGCGGAGATCGATTACGTGGTGGAGCCCGACATCTTCCACGATTTCCAGGGCCATGTGCCGCTGCTGACACAGCCCGATTTCGCGGCCTTCCTGGCGCGCTACGGCGCGGCCGGGCGTGACGCGCCGGAAGCGCATCTGCCCATGCTGGCGCGGCTGTACTGGCACATGGTGGAATTCGGGCTGATCGCCGAAACGGGCGGGCTGCGCGCCTATGGCGCGGGCATCCTGTCATCGGCGGCCGAGACGGTGCACGCCACCACCAGCACCGCGCCGCGGCGCCTGCATTTCGATCTCGCGCGCGTGCTGCGCTCGGCCTATGAGATCGACCAGATGCAGCCGACCTATTTCGTCATCCGCGACTATGCGCAGCTGTTCCAGGCGCTGGACGATCTGCCGCGCGCGTTGGATGCCGCTCTGCCCACCATCCCGGCGGGTGCCGCCGATCCCTCCGACAAGCCTTTCTGAAGGAACGCCGCCATGGATATCCCTCCCGATCGTACCGCCTTCGCCGGCCTCATCAGCGACGAAAACCCGATGGGCACGGACGGCTTCGAATTCGTCGAATTCACCGGCCCCGATGTGCCGGCGATCGAGCAGGTCTTCACGCGGCTGGGCTTCACGCATGTCGCGACGCATCGCTCCAAGCGCGTCGCACTCTGGCGCCAGGGCGACATCAACTTCATCCTGAACGCCGAGCCCGAAAGCTTCGCGCAGGGCTTCGGCCGTGTGCATGGCCCTTCCGCCTGCGCCATGGCGTTCCGCGTGGCCGATGCGGCCGCCGCCTTCAACCGCGCTGTGCAGCTTGGCGCGCGCCCCTTCCATGGCCGTGTCGGCCCGATGGAACTGAACATCCCGGCGATCGAGGGCATCGGCGGTTCGCTGATCTATTTCGTGGATCGCTACGGGTCGCGCGGCTCGATCTACGACATCGATTTCCGCTTCCATGACGGTGTCGATCCGCACCCCGCGGGCCAGGGCCTGACGGTGCTGGACCACCTGACGCACAACGTCCATCGCGGCCGCATGGATGCCTGGTGCGGCTTCTATGAGAAGCTCTTCAACTTCCGCGAAATCCGCTACTTCGACATCGAGGGCAAGCTGACCGGGCTGAAGTCCCGCGCGCTGACCAGCCCCTGCGGCCAGATCCGCATCCCGATCAACGAAAGCTCCGACGACAAGAGCCAGATCGAGGAATTCCTGCGCGCCTATAGCGGCGAGGGCATCCAGCACATCGCGCTCGGCACCACCGACATGCATGCGAGCGTGGAGGCGATCCGTGCGCAGGGCACGCGCTTCCTGGACACGCCCGACACCTATTACGAATTGCTGCCCAAGCGCCTGCCCGATACCGGAGAGGACATGGCGCGCCTGGCCGCGAATCGCGTGCTGATGGATGGCTCGCCCAGCGGCGGGCGGCTCTTGCAGATCTTCACCGAGACGGTGATCGGCCCGATCTTCTTCGAACTGATCCAGCGCAAGGGCGACCAGGGCTTCGGCGAGGGCAACTTCAAGGCGCTGTTCGAGAGCATCGAACTCGACCAGGTGCGGCGCGGCGTGCTCAGCGCATAAGGCTACAAGGGCAACCGCACCCGCGCGCGCAGCCCGCCCAGCGGGCTCGCCTCCAGGCTGATCTCGCCGCCATGGCCGCGCACCACGTCGCGCGCGATGGCCAGGCCGAGCCCGGTGCCGGTGGCGCTGCCGGTGGTGAAGGGCTTGAAGGCCTCCTCGCGCTCGGCCTCCGGGATGCCGGGGCCATCGTCATCGACCGTGATCTCGGCGTGGCGGGCTTCGCTGCGCAGGCCGAGTTCGACGCGCTGGCCGTGCCGGCGTGCATTGTCGAGCAGGTTGCCGATGGCACGCCGCATCGCGGTTTCGCGCAGCGGCAGGCGCAGCGCGTCGGGCAGTGTTTCCACCACATCGCCGCCACTGCGCCGCGCGGCCGCCGCCAGGTCGCGCAGCAATGGCACCAGGTCGGCCTCGCGCGGGCGTTCGGTGCCCTCGCCGCGGGCGAAGGCCAGGTAGGTTTCGACCAGGCGCTCCATCTCCGCCGTATCCTGTTCCAGAGCGGCGATGTCCTCCTCCGTCTCGGGCGTGCGGGGCAGCATGGCGAGCGTCAGGCGCATGCGGGTGACGGGGGTGCGCATGTCATGGCTGATGCCGGCCAGCATCTCCGTGCGTTGCGCCACGAAGCGGCGGATATTCTCCTGCATCTGGTTGAAGGCGATCGCGGCCTGGCGGACTTCGGCGGCACCTTCGGGCTGGATGGGCGCTGCGTCGCGGCCCTGGCCGAAGCCCTGCACGGCATTGGACAGGCGGCGGATGGCGCGCACCTGGATGCGCATGAACATCACCGCGACCGTGGTGAACAGGATCGCGAAACCCACCAGCCAGATCACGAAGACGACGAAGGTGGTGGTGAACAGGCGCCGCCGCGGTGCCTCGATGGAAAACACGCCGGCATCGGTCTGCACGCGCATGACGATGTTGGTCGGGTCGCTGTTCCAGTCGGCGTCGAAGGGCAGTTGCACGATGCGCGTGAGCGCGCGGTGCAGATCGGCCTCCAGCGGCAGGAAGGGCAGGCGCGCGGGGCGCTGCGGCACGGCGCCCAGAACGGCGCCGGGTTCGAAGGCGATGGCAAAGCCCATGCGCCAGGCGGCCTCGCGCCGGATCACCGCTTGGGTGTCCTCGGGCGTGTTGGACAGCACGTGGACGACCATGCCGACCTCGCCCGCCAGCGCATCGGTCAGGCGGCGGGAGATGACGCCCAGATGCCCGTCATAGAAGGCGATCAGCGCCACGGCCTGCACGATGACCAGGGGCGCCAGCAGGATCAGCAGCAGGCGGCCCATCAGGCCGCGCGGTAGGAGGCGTTTCACCATGCCCTCAGGCGCCGGGCGGGGCTCACGCCGCGCATCGGTCTCGCCCGGCGGGGCTGGCTCATGGGCGGCGCCGTCCGCGCTGCGGCCGGAGGCTGACCGGACGGAATCCTGCGACGGCGGGTGCGCCACCGTCAGCTGCCCGGCCGCAGAACATAGCCCTTGTGGCGGATGGTGTGCAGGAAGCGCGGCTCGCGCGGGTCGGCCTCGATCTTGCGGCGCAGGCGGGTGACCTGCACGTCGACCGCGCGTTCGCCGGCATCGGGCGTGCCCAGGGCTTCGGCGATATCCTCGCGCGAGAGCACTTCGCCGGCGCGCTTGGCGAGTGCGGCCAGCAGTGCTGCCTCGCCGCCGGTCAGACGGATGCTGCCTTCGGGGCCGCGCAGCTCATTGCGGTCGGGGTCGAACCAGCGCGGGCCGAGCTGCACCGGGCCACCCGTGGGGGCGGCGACCGGTACGGCGGCGCGGCGCAAGATCGTGCGGATGCGGTGCGCCAATTCGCGCGGGTCGAAGGGCTTGGCCAGGTAGTCATCGGCGCCGGCTTCGAAGCCGGCCACGCGGTCATCGGGGTCACCGCGCGCGGTCAGCATCAGCACCGGCACTTCGTCGCGGCCGCGGCGCAGGCTGTCGACCAGTTCCAGGCCGGTCTCGCCGGGCATCATGACGTCCAGCACGATCAGGTCGAAGGCCAGGCTTTTCAGCGCGGCGCGGGCCTCATTGGCATCGCCCGCGGTGGAGACGCGGAAGCCCTGTTCGGTCAGGAAGCGTTGCAGCAGCGCGCGCAGCCGCGCGTCGTCATCCACCACCAGCAGATGCGCGTGTTCGGTCATGGCGTGCCCTTTTCCAGGCGGTCGATCTCTTCGCGCGCGGCCTCACCCATCAGGCCGCGCATGACGCGGCGGAAGCCGTCCACCGCTTGCGGGCCGGCTTCGCGATAGGCCTGCATGATGACATCGCGCTGCGCGTCATAGAGGCGGCGTTCCAGCGCGGCGCCCTTCTCGGTCAGCGAGAGCAGGCGCTGGCGCTTGTCGGAACGGCCGGCGGCCTGCGTCACATAGCCTTCCGCGATCATCGGTTGCAGCACCCGGCCGAGGGATTGCTTCGTGATGTCCAGGATGGCCAGCAGATCGCCCACGGTGATGCCCGGCCGGCGGCCGACGAAATGCAGCACGCGGTGATGCGCGCGGCCCATGTCGAGTTCTTCCAACAGGCGGTCGGGGCGCTGGGTGAAGCCGCGATAGCCGAAGAACAGCAAATCCTGCGCCAGGCGGATTTCGGCCTCGCGCAGATAGAGCAGGTCGCGCGCGCCGCGTGGAGCCTCGGGCATGGCTGCCATGTCGGGGCGTTTGGTCAGCATGATTGACATATCCCTGCGCGATCTTCTAAAAGGGCTGTAGTGTACGCAACATAATTACGCCAAACCATATCACGGAGACACGCCATGGCCCTGATCCCCTTCGACGACCGCGACGGTTTCATCTGGCTGGACGGCAAGCTGGTGCCGTGGCGCGAGGCGAAGCTGCATGTGCTCTCCCATGCGCTGCATTATGCCAGCGCGGTGTTCGAAGGCGAACGGTGCTATTCGGGCAATATCTTCCGCCTGCGCGACCATACGCAGCGGTTGATCGATTCGGGGCGCATCCTGGGTTTCGAAATTCCCTATACCGCCGATGAAATCGATGCGGCGTGCGTTGCCACACTCGCCGCCAATGGCTTCACCGAGGCCTATGTGCGCCCGATCGCCTGGCGCGGCCCTGAGGAAATGGGCGTGGGTGCGAAGGCCACCAAGATCCATGTGGCGATCGCGACCTGGGAATGGGGCGCCTATTTCGGCGTGGAGCAGCGCATGAAGGGCGTGCGCCTGGCGATGGCCAAGTGGCGCCGCCCGGCGCCGGACACGGCGCCCACCGCCTCCAAGGCCGCGGGCCTGTACATGATCGGCACCCTGTCCAAGCATGCGGCGATGGATGAGGGCTATGACGACGCCTTCATGCTGGACCACAAGGGCGACATCGCCGAGGCGACCGGTGCCAACGCCTTCTTCGTGATCGATGGCGTGATCCATACGCCGACGCCGACCTGCTTCCTGGACGGCATCACGCGCCGTTCGGTGATGGCGCTGGCGAAGAAGCGGCAGATGCAGATGGTGGAACGCGTGATGCCGGTGGGGGATCTGGCGCGGGCTTCGGAGGTGTTCGTGGCCGGCACGGCCGCGGAGGTGACGCCGGTGGCCTGCATCGGGGAGCACAA
>JAIXVH010000355.1 GCA_027483125.1 Acetobacteraceae bacterium
AGACTGGCGCGCCTGCGGCGCGACGGCTCGAACCCCGCCGGGGACAGTCCACCTTATCCTGATGGTCGAACCCACGAAGGCTTGGCTGGCGCGCCTGCGGCGCGACGGTTCGAACCCCAACAGGGACGCCGATCCCACCCACGAACGATGCGCGTGACGCGACGCCCGCTGCTGGCAGCAGCCGCGCATTGAAGCGGGGCAGTTCAGATTAGCGGGCGGGAGTGTAGCCTCGCAGCCTGGCATAGGTGGCACGCTGCTCCAGCGTCATGGCCTCCCGTGTCACCAGGTGAACGCGGAGATGCGCGGCCCGCAGCCGGCCGCGGGCCAGGGCCGCGGCCTCGCTCGCGGCATCCACTTCAGCCGCCGTGGCAGTACCGCGCCGGAACACCGTGTCGAGCGCGCGCTCGGCGGCAATGACAGCTTCTCCGAGCGGGATCGCCTCGCGCCGCATCGCCTCGATCTGCCCGGCGAACAGCGCGCGTTGCGCATCCGACAGACCGAGTGGCCCTGCGAGTTCCAGTGCGTGCAGCGGGCCAGGATAGCCGTTCAGTTCGGCCGGCAGGGCGAGCCCCATGCCGCGTGCGGCGCGCAGATCCGCCACCTCCTCCGCGCTCAACCCGGCTGCCTCGCGCCCCTGGAAGCCCGCATAGGGTCCTGCGGCGTGTCGTCCGCCGGCATGGACCCCACCACCATGGCTGTGGCCCCCATGCTGAGCGGAGGCCGGTACGACTGCGGCCAGCAGTGCGGCAAGGAGAACGGGGGCGATGCGCATGGCGGCTTCCTGAAGGTCCGGAGGCGATCTACCGCGCCTCGTGTTCGTCACGTATGATCCTGATCATAGAGGTGACCGCGATCACATGGACCAGACTCTCCGCACGCTGCTGCCGCCCGCTCGCGAGCGTCGCCTCGGCCGGGGCGAGGCCCTGTTCCGGGCCGGCGATCCGGCGCTCGGCCTCGTGGTGGTTCGCGCCGGTGCGCTCGAGTTGATCCGCACCTCGGCAGAGGGGCGCCGCTCTGTTCTGCACCGTGCAGGCGCGGGCGACACCTTCGCCGAGGCCTCGCTTTTCGAAAGCCACCACCATTGCGACGCGGTGGCCACCGTTACGAGCACTGTGGAGATCCACCCAGCCACCGAGCTGCGGCGTGCCGCCGCGGCGAACCCCGAGCTATCGTGGCGCATCGCCGCCCACCTCGCCGCCCGGCTGGTTGCCGAACGGGCGCGGGCTGAGCGGCTCGCCCTGCCGCACGCCGCCGATCGGCTGCTTGATGTGCTCCACGGCCTGCCTCCCGGTCCTGACGGAACGCGTCGCCTCGGGCGGTCCTGGAAGGCGCTCGCGGCCGAACTCGGCCTCTCGCACGAGGCAACCTACCGGGCACTCGCCCGGCTCGAACGGGCGGGGCTGCTGCGTCGCGAGGGCGGCGACCGCGTCAGCCTCCCGGCAGCTGCGGCGTGACGCATTCGCGCCCCACCGTCACGGGTGAAGTCGGAGGCGCCTTCGGCGACCTCGGCACGTTACTACCCATCCTGCTGGGCGCGGTCGCCGTCGCGGGGATGTCGGCGGGCGGCGTGTTTGTGGGTTTCGGTGCCTTCCTGCTGGCGACCAGCCTCATCTATCGGCTGCCTTTGCCGGTGCAGCCGATGAAGGCCATCGGCGCACTCGTCATCGCCGGCGGGCTCATGCCGGGTGAGGTGGCGGCGGCCGGGATCGCGGGCGGCCTGATCTTGCTGGCGCTGACCCTCACCGGTGCGGTGGGCTGGGCGGCGCGGGTCGTGCCCCGCTCTGCGATCCTCGGCCTGCAGATCGGTGTCGGCGTGACGATGGCCTGGATCGGGCTGGGGCTCGTATGGAATGGGCCGCTGGCTGGCTGCGTCGCGCTGGCGGTGCTGCTGGCCCTGCCGCGCCTCGCCCCGGGGCTGCCCGCCGTGCCGCTGGCACTGCTCGGCGCGGTCGCCATCGAGCTTGCCGCGGGCGGATCGCTCCCCGCGATGCCGACGCCGGCCTTCGCGTGGCCGTCGCTGATCTTGCCGACGAGCATAGAGGAATGGTGGCGCGGGTTGGTCCTGGGCGCGCTGCCGCAGCTGCCGCTGACCCTCGCCAACGCCGTGCTCCTGCCGGCCCTGCTGGCGCGCGAGATGTTCCCGCCCGCCGCCGCGACGCGCGCCTCGGAACGGCGGCTCGGAATCGCCACGGGCACGGCGAACACGCTGCTGGCACCGTTCGGCGCGCTGCCGATGTGCCATGGCGCCGGCGGGCTGGTCGCGCAGCACCGTTTTGGGGCGCGCTCGGGCTTCGCGCCCGCTCTGCTCGGCGTGCTGCTTCTCGCGCTCGGCCTGTTCTTCGCGGAGGAGGCGGCGGCGCTTCTTGCCGCGATCCCCGCCGGTGCCTTGGGCGCGCTGCTCATCCTCGCGGGCAGCGACCTCGCCCTATCCCGCCGGCTGTTGGAAGTGCGGGCTGAGTGCCGTCCGGCGATCGCCGCAGCCGCGGTCGCCACCTTCGCGCTCAACCCAGCGGTCGGATTGGCGCTTGGCTGGGTGGTAGAATGGGCGCGCGCCGCGCTGCGGCCGGGCCGGAACCCTGCGCGGGAGGGCTAGGCAGGCGCCGCTGTGTGGTGGCGCCATGGTTCCAGGTTAGCGGCAGCATCCGCAGTGTGCGGCAGGTGACCACCCACCACTGTGGAGAAACCGGGGCGGCCCGAGTGCGGGGCCTGAGAATTTCTGTTCCCGGTTCCTACCGCAGCAGGTTAGCAACGCCACGCTCACGCTTCGGCCCGCCCGGTCCGCGCCATCGCAGCCTGGGCAAACCTCTCATGGTCCGCCGCCCATTGATGGTGTGCGGTAGGAGTTCGCTGATCCTGCAAACTCCCAAGCAAGAACACCGGCCTGCCGCAAGGCCAGGCTCACCGCCCAGCCTCAGGCGGCGCGGATATCCGACAGGAACTCGTTCATCTGCTGGTTCAACTGCTCGGACCGCTGGGCCAGTTCCGCTGAAGCCGTGCGCACCTGCGACGCCGCGGCACCGGTCTGAGCCGCACCGGCGGTGACGCCCCCCGCATTCTGGGTCACTTCCTGCGTACCCCGCGCAGCATCGCTCACCGCCCGGCCGATCTCGCGCGTGGCGGTTGCCTGTTCCTCGGTTGCGGCCGCCACTTGCGTCATGGTCTCGTCCATCACGGAGATGGTCCTGGCGATACCCCGAATGGCCTCCACGGCGCGCTGCGTGTCGCCTTGAATCGAGTTGATCTGCAGGCTGATCTGCTCGGTCGCCTTGGCCGTCTGGCTGGCCAAGGTCTTCACCTCGCTGGCCACCACGGCGAAGCCCTTGCCAGCCTCTCCGGCGCGCGCTGCCTCGATCGTCGCGTTCAACGCCAGCAGGTTGGTCTGCCCGGCGATATCGCCGATCAGTGCCACGACCTCACTGATCTCATTCGCCGATTTGGCCAGTGCCTCCACGGCCGTGTCGGTGGCGCGCGCCTCAGCCGCCGCCTGCGAGGCCGTCTTGGCGCCCGAAGCGATCTGTCGCGAGACCTCGGCGATGCTCGCGGCCATCTCCTCGGCGGAGGCCGCAACAGTCTGCACATTGTCGCTGGCCTGGTTGGCTGCCATCGCCAGCACCTCGGCCTGCCGAGCGCCTGCCTCGGCGGTGTCCTGCATGGCGGCGGCGGTTGTGTTCAGTTCGGTCGAGGCGGAAGCCACCACCCGCAGCACATCCGCCGACTGCGAACCAAAACGCGTCACGAGAGCCTCGATACGCCGGGCCCGCTCCTGCTTTTTGGTTTCCTCCTGCGCGATCTCAGCGGCAATGCGGTCTTGCTCGACCGCGGCGGTTCGGAAGCTCTCCAGCGCCTGGGCCATCCGCCCGATCTCATCCGGACGGTCCGCAAAGGGCACCGGAGAGGACTTGTCCCCATCCTTCAACGCAGCCATGCGCTGTGTGATCACGCCCACAGGGCGCGAGACGCCTGCGAGCATCAACCACAGCGCCGCGGCGATGGAACTGCACCCGAGAATGATCAGAAGCGCCATGACCACACGGAAGTCCCGGATCATGCTGGCGCTGGCAGCATCGGATTCGCTTTCGTTTCGCGCCAGGGAGGTCGTGATCGTGGTCAGCAACCGGTCGCGCAACTCGTTGGACACAGGGTTGCGCACATCGCGCATCATCACCAGCGCGCGATCATTGTCATTCACCAGCGCCAACTGCTCGATCTCTCGCGTGATGGCAGTGACCCGGCTGTAGCGTTCACGGAACTCAACCACGGAACTGAGCATGGCAGGATTGATGCGCGCCGCAGCGGCCAGGTGCTCTTCCACAGTCGCACGAATGCGCTGGAGCTGCTGCTGACTCGCCCGCATGGCCTCCGCGCTGCTCTCCGCGATCATGCGGTTCAGGATGCGCCCATCATCATGAACGGCCGTATTCGCCATCGAGAGGTAGATCAGGCTGCGGGCCTCCACATCGAGCAGGCG
>JAIXVH010000227.1 GCA_027483125.1 Acetobacteraceae bacterium
CCGGGCGTGGCGCGGTTCATCTGCGGCTCACCGGCGGTGCTGTCGATGACCGCGCTGGAATGCGGCGTGGCGACTCTACGCGCGGCCGATGCGCATGGCGGCATGGCCGCGATCCGTGCCAAGTCGCTGGCGCTGACAGCGCTGTTCATGGAGCGCGCGGCCGCGCGCTGCCCGGATCTGCGCTGCGTGACACCGGAACAGCGCGGCAGCCAGATCAGCTTCGCGCGCGAGGACGGCGGTTATGCCATCATCCGCGCGCTGATCGCCCGCGGCGTGATCGGTGATTTTCGCGCGCCTGACATCCTGCGCTTCGGCGTGACCCCGCTCTACACGCGCTTCGTCGATGTCTGGGACGCGGTGGAACACCTGGCGGAGGTGCTGGAGAACGGCGAATGGCGGCAGCCCCGCTTCGCGGAACGCCTGGCGGTGACGTGAGGGCTGTGGAGGCTCGGCAGCGGCTGAGGTCCAAAACGGCGGGCAGTTGAGGCAACCGGGACGGGGTTCACCCCCTCGTCCAGCCTTTCCCACTGGCCGCGCCGAGGCTTGGCTCAGCCCGTCAGCCCGCCCCAGCGCGATCCCGTTTCACGGAAACACGCCGCAGCCGCGATGCGAGAATGATTCACCGGCCCGGCGATCCGCCTTTGCGGATCATGCTCTACCGGCCGTAACGCAGCACCACGCTGCCCGGCATCCCCGGCTGCCGCTTCAAGGGAACGCCGCCCTCAGCCCCCGGCTGCGCCGCAAGCCACGCCGCATAGAGGCCTTCCAGCACCGCGCACACCCAGGCACCGGCCGCATCATGATGCGTCGTGACGATCGGCGCGGCGTTGTGCGTCAGCAGCAGCACCCGTGCCTGATTGTCCAGCGCCACCTGCACGAAGCCCCAATCGGCCGCGGCCAGCACGTCATTCATGCGCGATTCAAGCTCGCCCAGCGTGCCGCAGGCCGGCATGGGCGAAAGCTGCGCCATGCGCCCGCCCACCGCACGCAGCAGCGCGTCGCGGCTGTCGGGCTCCATATTCGCGTCCAGCGTCTCCACCAACGCGCGCAGGAAGCCGCGCCACTGCACCGCCACGCCCTTGCGGGCGAGATAGGCCATGGCCGAAGGATCGGCGATCTGCGTCCCACTCATGCCGTCACCGGTCGAATCGGTAGCGCGCGAAGACCAGGCCGCGGAATTCTTCCCAATTGGCCGTGCGTTCGTAGCGCAGCAGGCCGCCGACGCGCAGGGCAGGCGTCACGGCATATTCCGCATCGGCGCGCAGCCCGCCCACCACGCCCGCCTGGGCGCGCGATGGGATGATGGAGCGCAACGTCGGATCACCCGACAGCCCCGCCTCCAGCTGCGTCTGCAGCGCGGCATTGGTGAAGATATTCGCCGTATCCTCGCGGAAATTCTGATACCCGATCGTGCCGCCCAGGCGCCAGGCCAGGTTGCCGCTGCGCGCGCGCCAATCCACCGGCACGTTCACCGCGAAATAGGATTGCGGCGAGAAGTAACCGCCATTGCCCCAGGAGAATTGGCGCTGGTTGTTGCGGAACCCGAAATAGATCAGGTCCAGCCCCGCGGTGAGTTCTTCCTCCGGCAGGCGCCAGACGGTGTATTGCAAGCCGGCGCCAGCCTCGAAGCGCTGGTTGCGCGCGACATTCTGGCCGGTGAAGACCGAATAGCCACCCATCAGGTACACGCCGACCGGCCCGGTCACGTATTCCAGCTGCGCCCGGCCACCGGTGCGCACCACACCGCCCCAGGTGCCCAGGCCATTCGGGTCGCGCGCGCCGGCCCAGGAGAGCATGCTGTCCGTCACCGCGCGCTGCTCGCCGATCAGGCGGATGCGGAAGTTCTGCGTGATCTGCGGCGCGATCTCGATCCCGCCCAGCACATTCTGCCGCCGGAAGCCCATGGGCGAGGTGCCGACATCGATCGTGAACGGCCCATTGCTATAGGCAAAGCCCAGCCCCACCCCGGATTGCGAGGTGTCGACGGCGCGGAAACGGTCGCGCACCACCTGGGTCAACTGCGTCGGCTGGCCGATCTGCTGCCGAAGCGTCTGCGACAGCGCGTTGCTGCCATAGGAGCGCAGCACCGCCACATCCAGCGTGTTCAACTGACCGCTGCTGATGGAGACCGGCGCGAAGGACAAGGTCGCCCGCCCGCCAAGCCCCGGCACCGAGCCGGAGATATCCACCGGCGCGGAAAACTCCTCCAGCCGATCCAGACCCGCCGAGCCGGTGCGGCTGCGGAAGCCGATGCCGCCCTGGATGCGTGCCGCGGTCTCCTCGCGCACCTGGGTCAATTCACGCGCGATTTCCGACGACAGCGCATCGGACTGCAAGGGCGAAACGCCGCCCTGCGCACCGGTGCGCGAGAGCATGCGGAAGGGGTTGTCGAAGGCGCCGCGCTGCATGCTGCCATCGGGCACATCGGGGCGGATGCCCTGGGCGCGGCGCTGCTCGGCCGCCAGTTCCAGCGCGCGCAGCGCACGGCCGGAATTGCCGCCGGCGCGCGCGATGCGCGCTTCCATCAGCGCCACGCGCGGGTCATTGGGGTTCAGCGCACGGGCTTCGACCAGCAAAGCCTCGGCGCGGCCGAAATCGCGCGACGAAATGGCGGCCTCGATCGCGCCGAGCCGTGCATCGAGGTTGCGCGGATCGCGCTGCAGGATGCCTTCGGTGATCTGCCGCGCGGGCTGCGCCTGGCCTGCGCCCTGGTACAGCCGTGCGAGCGCGAGATTCGCCGGCACCGAGGTCGGGTCGCGTTGCAGCGCAGGTGCCAGCGTGTCGAAGGCGCGCGCCTGGTCGCCGCGCTCGTTCAGGCGGTCCGAGGCCTGGATCGCCAGCCCGGTGGACAAGGCCGCGGCCTGACGCCGGTCTTCCGAGGACAGGCCGGGCGCCGCTTCCAGGCTGCGCGACAGCGCCTGCGCCTCGGCCGTGGCGCCGGCACCCAGCAGGGCCGAGCTCACCGCAATGCGTGCCGAAGCCCCCGAGCGCGGATTGGCATTGATGAAGGCGCGCCCTGCTTCCTGGGCGCCGATGCGATCATTCGCCAGGCCCAGGGCCCGGATGGCCGAGGCCGCACCCGAACCGCTCGGGTCCGGCCGGCCGGCCAAGGCCACCAGCATCGCCCGGCCTTCGCTGCGGCGGCCGGCCTGGTACATGGCCAGGGCCTGCCGCGCCTCGCCATCCACCCGCGCGCCTTGCGCCAGGCGGTTCATGTCAGGCGTACGAAGCCGCACGGGGATGCCGGCCAGATAGCGCGCCGAATCCTCCGGCCGGCCATCTTCATTGGCGAACAGCGCTGCCGCGTAGAGCTGGTCCGGCGTGCCGGCGCCGCCCATCACGCTGGCCTCGACCAGTTGCCGGCCTTCGGCGCCGCGGCCCATGCGGGCCAGCAGACGCGCCAGGTCCAGCCTGGCCCAGGGGTTGGCGGGGTCCAGGCGGATGGCCTCGCTCAACAGCGTGGCCGCGCGCATGGAATCGCCGGTGCGGCCGGCTTCGGTGCGCAGCGCATTGGCGCGCTGCTCGCCCGGGCTGCCGCCGGCCAGGTTGCCGAAACGCGCCTGCAACTGCTCCGCTTCGGCGAAGCGGCCGGACTGGTTCAGCACCTGGATCAGGCCGGATCCCGCAGCCCCCAGATTGGGCCGGCGCGCCAGCGCCGCGCGATAGCGCGCTTCGGCACCCGCGAGGTCGCCGCGGCGCAATGCCAGGTCGCCCAGCAGGGCCTCGGCATCGGCGCGGTCGGGCGTGTTGCGCGAAATCGCGCTGCGCAGCGCGGATTCCGCCACGGCCAGATTGCCGGCCTCCAGCGCCCGACGGGCGGTCGAGAGCTCGACCGAATAGGCCGCTCCATCCAGTGCCGCCTGCCATTGCGGCCGGCTATCCGGGTTGGCGGCGATGGCACGTTCGAAGAGCTGCCGCGCTTCGGCGAAGCGGCCTTCACGCAGCCGCGCCAGGCCCAGGCCGCCCAGCGCATCGCTGTCATTCGGATTGGCGCCGACGGCGGCCTCAAAGTCGCGACGTGCTTCGCCGACGCGGCCGGCCTGGAGCTGTTCGAAGCCACGGATGCGCTGTTCCGCCACCGGATCGGGGCGGCCGGAGGGTGCGTTGCGCACCTCCTCAAGACGCTGCGCGACGGCGGTGTCGTTGGGGAAGCGCTGCAGGAAGGCTTCAAGGTCGGACAGCGCCGCGGGGTTCACGCCCTGCCACAGCACGGCCTGGCGCCAGGCGGCATTGGCGGCGGTCGCCACTTCGGGGTTCTGCGACAATTGCCGCAGCCGCTGGATGGCATCGGCGCGGGTCGCGTCACGGAAGGACAAGGTCTGCGCCACGGCCAGCTGCACGCGCTGGTCCTGCGGGAAGCGGCGCGCCAGGCGTTGCAGCCCGTCGCGCGCTTCGGTGTAGCCGGCTTCGGTGCCGGCCAGGGTCTGGTAGAATTCGACCGCGAAGTTATCCGGCGGCTGCTGGCCGCGGAACAATTCGCGGTAGCGCGCGATCGCTTCCGCGACGCGACCGGCCTGGGCCAGGCGCCGGGCCTCGGCCAGGGCGCCCTGATCCACCGTGGCGGCACGGATGGTGATGTCCGTCTCGGCGACGCGCGGGTCATTGGGCGCGGCCTGCCGCAGACGGGCCAGGAAGGCTTCCGCGGCGTTGCGATTGCCAAGCTGCGCCTGGGCCTGCGCGGCGCCGGCCAGGGCATCGGCATTGCGCGGATCAACCGCCAGCACGCGTTCCAGGGTGCGCACCACCAGCTCGGGGCGGTTCTGCAAACGCCAGTAATTGGCCTGCTCCAGCAGCGCCTGCACGCCGCGCGTATCCTGCGCGAAGGCGGCAACAGGCAGCGCCAAGGCGGCGCCAAACGCCGCGGAGAGAAGGCGTGCGCGGCGCGTCATCGGCTGGTCCTCGCGCGCAGTCGCAGCGCGGCACGGCGGCGCAGGATCCAGAACAACGGGGCTGCGACCAGGAAGGCAGCCAGCAGCATCAGCCCCAGCACCGCCAGCGGCTGATCAGCCAGATAATGTTGCGGCCACAACCAGAACGGCAGCGTGCCGACCGTGTAGGTGGAACCCAGGCGGAAGCCTTCCACGCGGCCGCCGGAGAGCACCGCGACATCGCCCTGGATGCGCGGCAACTGCTCGGCATCGCGCAGGCTGGCCAGCATGGCGTCCATGCCCGCAGGCGTGGAGCCGGTCAGCGCCACGACCGAACGGCCGCCACGCAGCGGGCTTTCGAAGCCCACCAGCATGCCCACCGCCTCACCAGGGGCGGCCAGCTGGGCGGCCACGCGCTCACGCTGCGCGCGCGCCTGGTCACCGCCGAAGATGGCGCGGAAATCGCCGATAGGGTCGGAGAGGTTCACCGAGACGCGGTTGCCCTCAACCATGACCGGGCCGTCGCGCAGCAGGGTCTGCAGGGCCGGCTGGCGGCCCAGCGCGCCGACCACCAGCAGGTCGCGATCCGCCGCGCTGTCCAGCGCATTGGGGCGCACGATGGCCAGGCCCACCGCCGGATAGCCGACAATGGCCGAGATGCGGCCGATCAGCCCGAGCGCCGTCGAGAGTTCCTGCGCGCTCGGCCGGTCCGCCAGCACCAGCGCACTGCGCGAGAGATCGGCATGGCGGGTGAAGGGGAAGCCCGAACCCACGAAATGCGCGAGGTTCGGCAGCGTCGCGAAGCGATGCGCCGTGGACAGGTCGATCGTGCTGTCGGGATCCACCGAGGCCCGCACATCGCCGGGCACCGCCACGCAATCGCCGCGGTGCAGCGGGCGCATGTCAAAGCGCAGCTGCAGCTCGTTCTGGCCAAAGATCATCCAGGGCGGCAGGCCGAATTGCGCTTCGGTGCGTTCCGCCGCGCCGATCTGGCGCGAGATCCAGTTGAACGGCCAGGCGTTGGATTCGCCCGCACGCAGCGGCAGGCTGCGCAGGTAGACATCATTCACCGCGACATCCAGGCGCGAGACCGAGACATCCATCACCGGCCCGGGCGGCGCGCGGAAGCGGATATCCGCCTGCAAAGGCCGGTTGCGCCAGGTGTAGAGGTCAGGCGCCGTGCGGAAGGGAATGCTGATGGGGCCCGGCACATAACCGAAGGCCTGCAGCTCCGACGGGTCCATGATCTCGCCCAGCCGCACCGCGCGATCGGTGCGGATCCAGCGCGGCGCGTCATAGGCGGAGCGCGGCTGGAGTTGCTGCTGCTGCACCAGCGCCAGCTCGCCCGACAGCGCCTCACGGCCCACCGCCATGGCGGTGGCCGCGGTCACGGCTTCGGCGCCCGAGCGCCCGCCGATCACCAGCAGCAGGCCGAAGGGGTCATTGGGGTTCTGCACCAGCGCCAAGGTCGCGCCATCGAAGCGCGGCAGGGTCACGCCCGGTACGCTGTCAGGCCCGACGGCGATGACCACGGCATTGCCGCGCTCAGGCAGCGAAGCCTGCACCGGGAAGGAGGCGCCGCGATAATCCGCCTGCACCGCGAACCAGGAGGAGGCGATGACGGCGGCACGCACCGCCTCATTGCCCGCGGCCTCATTCATGATGATGGGCAGGTTCAGCGGCTCGCGCAGCAGGCGCGGGTCGAAGAAGGGCTCGGGCAGGCGGGCCAGGTCACGCGTCAACGGCAGGCGTTCGAGCGTCAGCGCAAGTGTCGCGGTATCGCTGATCGTGGACCAGAGCAGGCCGGAGAGCGGGTCATTGCACTCCACCGCATAACGGCCGGAGAAGCGGAAATTCAACCGGTTATTGTCAGCGAAGAAGACTGGGTTCACCGGGAATTGCAGCGGCCCGAAGGATGGCCGCGAACGATCGGGCTGGATCGCGCCGATGAACTGCTCATTCAGCGTGATCGCGATCTGCGACAATTCCGGAATCAGCGCCGGTGATGTGGCGCCGGAGAGCGTCAGGGTCGCAGCCGTCACCACCTCATCGCCGCGCACGCCGAACAGGATGCCTTGCAGGTCCGATACGCCGCGCAGCTGCATCGGGCCGCGCAGGCCGAGCTGGCGCAGCGTGCGCGTCTCGCGCCGCGTGCCGGCGGCGTTGGGGCCGCCCTGCTGCGTGGTCAGGATGGGCGTGGTGTCGATCACCGGCGGCAATTGCGGCGTGCCGGCCGGTGCCTGACCGATCGGCGCCAGCGCGGCCGGTGCTGGCGGTGCGGCCGCGGGGCGCTGCTGTGCAGCCGCACCGCCGGCACCCAGCCCAAGCCCCAGGCCCACCAGGATGGCCGCGGCCCGGCGAATGCCCGCCCGCATGGCGGCATCGCGCGCCGGATTGCTCGGCGCGGCTTGGCGGTTCTGGCCGCCACCGCGGCGGCGGAAGGAGAATTGCGAGCCGCCGGCGAACAGGCCGCCGATCGAGACCGCCACCTCCTTGAGGCTGCGCAGCGGCCGGTCGGGGCGGATATCGTCCCAATCCACCCAGGCATCGGCACGGCCCAGCACGGCACGCACGATCTGCCCTTCGTCACGCAGGTCCTGCGGCACGAAGCGCAATTGGGCGCGGCCATCCTGCCAGCGCAACACCTCGGCGGGCACAGTCACGGCTTCGCCGCCGACATCCAGTTCGATCGTCACGAGTTGGTCTTCCTCGAGCCCTGGCGGGCGTTCCATGGTCAAGGCGGCACCGCCCAGCGAAAGGTCTTCCGACACGCCTTCGATGCGGCGACCGTCGGAGAGAATGAGAGCAGCCGGCACTTCCGCACCAATGCGCGCGCGTTCGCGCACCTGGCGGCGTTCGCGGCCCACGGCGAGACCGGCCAGCACCGTCAACAGGCACAAGGTCGCCCAGATGAGATTCAGCGCATAGGCCTGGAATTCCAGGCTGGCCGGCGGGTTGGCGGCCAGGCCGTAGATGCCCGACATCACGCCCAGGATCAGGAACAGCGCCAGCACCATGTTCGGGCCCACGGCGCGAAGGTCGAAATAGCCTTCCTCCAGCGTGCCGCCCTTGTCGGTCACGTTGAAGCGGCCCTTGCGCGGGTCGAGCAGCGTGGCGAGCGTGACCGGCAGCAGATACACCGTCAGCACCGCCTCATAGATCTCGGACCAGAAGCTGTGGCGCACCTTGGCCTGCAGGCGCGACGCGGTGACCACCGAGTGCACGATATGCGGCCCGGCATAGGCCACGATCGCCAGCGGCGAGGCGGCGATGATGTTCTCCCCGGCCAGCAGGAAGGCCAGCGGCGCCGTGAGGAACACGAATCGCGGCAATGGGAAGAGGAAATGGAACATGGCCATGAAGTAACAAAGTCGTTGGGCGAGCGTCAGGCCCGGGCCGGTCAAAGGATTGTCAATTCGCAGGATCTGGATCATCCCGCGCGCCCAGCGCATGCGCTGGCCGATATGCAGCATCAGCCGCTCGGTCGCGAGACCGGCGGCCAGCGGCAGGCGCAGATAGGCGGTGCGCCAGCCGGCGCGCTGCATGCGCAGCGATGCGTGGCAATCCTCGGTCACCGTCTCGGTCGGCACGCCGCCGATCTCTTCCAGCGCGGTGCGCCGGATCACGGCGCAGCTGCCGCAGAAGAAGGTCGCGCCCCAGAAATCATTGCCCTGCTGGATCAGGCCGTAGAACAACAGCCCCTCATTGGGCACGCGCTGGCCGGAGGCCAGGTTCCGCTCGAAGGGGTCGGGCGAGTAGAAGTAGTGCGGCGTCTGGATCATGCACAACCCGCGGTCGCGCAGCATCCAGCCCACGGTCAATTGCAGGAAGGCCCGGGTGGAGACGTGGTCGCAATCGAAGATGACGACGTATTCCCCGTCGGTCTGCGCCAGGGCGTGGTTGATGTTGCCGGCCTTGGCACCCTTGTTGTCCGGGCGGATGATGTAGCCCGCGCCGCATTCGGCGGCGAATTGGCGGAACTCCTCGCGCCGGCCATCATCCAGCACATAGACATTGAGCTTGTGCTTCGGCCAATCCAGCGCCAGCGCCGCGAAGACCGTGGGGCGGACGACTTCCAGCGGCTCGTTATAGGTCGGGATGAAGACGTCGATGGACGGCCATTCTTCCGGGTCGTCGGGTAGCGGGACCGGCTTGCGCTCCAGCGGCCACACGATCTGGAAATAGGACAGCACCAGCGCGATGATCGCATAGACCTCGGCCATCAGCAGGCCGGTGCCCAGGAAGGTCTGCCAGAAGCCGGAATAGTCCAGCGTCTCGGTCAGGCGCCAATAGATATAGCGCAGCGAGATGATGCAGCTCATCGCGCAGAGCAGCAGGCTGATGGTGCGCCCCTTGAAGCGGTTGATGATCACGAACAGCGCGACACCACCGAGCGCGATCCAGATCTGCGTCTCGGGCTCGGCCGGCACGATGATGACGACCAGCGCCGCCAGGAAGCCCAGCGTCGTGAAGATCCAGCCGAACAGGCGGGAGCGCATCAAAGGCAGGCGCGCCAGCCTTTCGTGGCGCGCGTGGATTTGGGTCATCGGGCACCCCAGCCGGCTTGCAGCCCGTCCGGCACCGCGGGCAGCGCGGCCTCGATGCCGCGGGCGATTTCACGAAGATCCTCAGCGGCGCGGGAGGTGGGCGCGATGTCCAGCAGCAGGCGCTGCGCGGCCAGCGCCTCGGCCACCACCTCCTCGCGGCACATCGCGCCGAGCAGACGCGGGCCCAGGTGGCGGGCCACGGTCTCGGCCGAGGCGCGCGACAGCCGCGCATTCGGATCCACCCCGTTCAGCACCACGCGCAGCCGGCCGGCGAACAGAGCGGCCATGGTGCCGGCGCCCAGGAAGCGACCATTCTCGATCTCGGGCACCAGGGCTGCGGAGGTGGCATCGGCCATCAGCACGGCCACCACCATGCTCGCCAGCGGCGCCAGCAGGTTCAGCGCATGCGACGGCCCGGGCGAGGTATCGGCGATCACCAGCAGGCCGGGATCGGCCAGGATCGCGCGCAAGGGCGCGGCCAGCAATTCCGGGTCACGCTCCAGCGCCGAGGACAGGCCCAGCGCGCCGCGGATATCAATGGCCCCATGCGGCAGCAGCATCACGCCAGAGGCGGTCTGCCGCACCAGGTTGCGCCAATCGGGCCGCTTGGGCAGGTCGGCCATGAAGCCTGCCGTATCGGTCAGCGGCACGCCGAAATGCAGGCGCAGCGTATTCTGCGGGTCGAAATCCATCACCATCACGCGGCGCCCATTGCGGCGCAGCGCATCGGCGATATTCGCCGTCATCGTGGTCTTGCCGACGCCGCCCTTGGGGGACGCGAACATGATCAAGGGCATGGAGCCTCCGGCATTCTACCTGGGGGGCTGCGCGGAAAGCGCAGACCGAAATGCTTCGAATGGTGACGCCGGCGGCGACGCGCCGGCAGCGATGAGTCGCATAACGTCAGAAAGGGGAACTGTCACGGCACCAGCCGGCAGAAGCGTGGGCGGCGCGGGCGCCGCAGCCGCCGGGGGCGGCGGGGCGACACCCTGAAATGGCAGCGGAGCTGCCGGCGCGCTCTCGATCCGGCTGCGCAGCATGGCCAGGGTGGTATTGGCCACCTGCGGCTGCGCGGGTGGCGGCGGCGTATCGCTGAGCCGGCCAATGGCGTTGAACAGCCGGTAGTCCGGCGCACTCGCCTGCGCCGGCGCCATGGTCACGGGCAAGGCGGCCGGTTCCGGCGCCGCATAGGCCGGCGGCGCGGGCGCGATGCGGGGCATGCTGCCAGGCTGCTCGGTGGGCGCTGACGGGAGCTCGGGCGCCAAGGGCGCGGCGGGCGAGACCTCAGGCCAGGAGAAGAGCGGCACATTCGCGGCGGGCAATGGGAGCGGTTCAG
>JAIXVH010000213.1 GCA_027483125.1 Acetobacteraceae bacterium
CGGTCGAAGCGCCAGACGCGTGCGGCGAATTCCTCGGTCGAGAGCCAGGGAAACCCGGCGACGAGGCCGGCCAGCGGCCGCTGCTCGCTGACCAGCGTGATGGCATAGTGCTGCGCCAGCGCCGGCAGCAATTCGGCGCTGTAGTCGGCGATGCCGCTGGCCTCGGGCGGCAGCGGGCCGGTCACCGCCAGGCTCGGGCGCGGCGGTTGCGCGGGCCCCGCGGCCTGTTCCAGCGCCGGCCAGGCAAGCGCGGCGACGCGCGGCCAGGAAAAACGCGGCGCGCTGGCCAGGGCATGCGCGCGCAGTTCGGCGGCGAAGCCCGCATCACCGAGCACCCGGCCCAGAACGCGGGCGATGTCGGCCGCATCCAGCGGATCGAACAGGGCATCATCGCGGCCCACCACCTCCGGCAGAGCGCCGGCGCGGCTGGCGATGACCGGCGTGCCGCGGCTCATCGCCTCCACGGCCGGCAGACCGAAGCCCTCGGTCAGCGAGGGCACGACGCAGCAGACCGCCCCCTGGTAGAGCGCCGGCATGGCGGCATCAGGCACCACGCCCAGATGCAGCACGGCGTCCGCCGCCAGGCCGGCGCGCCGGGCCATGGCCAGGAAGGCGGCCGGGTCGCCCTTGCCGGTGACCACCAGCCGCAGATCGGCGCGCAGGCTGTCGGGCAGCAGCGCCATCGCCGCCAGCAGCCGCACCTCGTTCTTGCGCAGATCGCCAAGCCCGACGCAGAGCACATAACGCCCCGAGACCGGCGCCGGGCCGGGCGCGTCCTCCAGGAAATGCGCCGGCACGCCACCGCCGATCGTCACCAGCCGTTCCGGCGGCACAGGCAGGTGGCGCAGCCCCTCCTGGCGCGTCGCCTCGGAATTGCACAGCAGCAGGTCGAGTTGCTGCAGCTCCAGCACATGGCGCCAATACCACGGCACCAGCCCGGCCCTTCGCCAGGCGCCTTCGATATAGTCGGCCGCGTAGCTCAGCGGAATCAGGTCATGCAGGGTGGCCGCGCTGCGCGGGCGGGCCAGACCGGCGGGCCAGGTCGTGACCAGGCTCTCGTTCCAGCCTTCGAACAGGCTGCCGATATGCAGCAGGTCGGGCGCGATGCGCTGCACCACCTGGGCACGCAGCCATTCGGCGGCCAGCCGCGCGGGGCGATAGGGTTCGCCGCCCGCATGGCTTTCCGCCGGCGGGTGGAAGCGATGGACGCGGCCAGCGCCCAGAAGCGGGGCGAAGCTGTCCTCCAGCTCGGCGGCCGCATCGGGGAAGGCGCCGTTCAGCAGCAGATGCACCTCATGCCCGCCGGGTGCTGCGGCGATCGCGAGGGCCAGTTCGCGCGTGTAGCGGCCCAGGCCGGAATGCCGGCTGCTGCCCTGCGCGCCCTGCACATCCAGCAGCAGCCTCATGGCGCGCCCGCCCCGGCGTTCAGCGCCCATTGCCCGGCCAGGCCGGGGCTGGCGGGGATGGTGGCGGCGTCGGTGCCTGCGATGACCGCCTCGGCCAGCATGGCCCAATCCGCGCTCGGCAGCGCGGCGGCGTCGATGCGCTGTGCCATGGCCAATGCCATGGCCGCGGCGGGCTGTTCCAGCAGCCGGCGCAGCGCGGCGGCCGTGGCCTGTACGTCATACGGGGCCACCACCGGCGGGGCCGCGCCAAGCCGCGCATCGGGCACCGCCAGGCAAGGGATGCCCGCGGCCAACGCTGCCAGGCGCATGGCCGGCCAGCTGCCGGGCGGCGCGGTCGAAATGGCCAGCCGCGCGTGGCGCAGCATCGGCGCAAGGCAGAGATCCTCGGCCGGCATGGTCACGACCGGCGGCAGCGCGACGCCGGCCTGCGCCAGCAGCGCCAGCGCCTCGTCCAGCCAGGGAGCGGACTCATCGCAGATGATGGCGCCGGGCGGCGGCGGCGGCGCCTGGCGATCCATGCCGGCATCAGCGCCGGGCACCGGCAGGCCGGTCAGCGCCGGGAGAATATCCTGCGCCGCGGCCAGGGCGGCTGCGACCACCCGCGGCACGTGGTGCGGTGCATGCAGCATGGCCGGCTCCGCCAGGGCCAGGCGCAGGATGGCGCCGCCATGGCTGGCATGGCGCCAGGGCTCGGCCTGCATGGGCGGCGCCAGCAGCACTGTCGTCTCACGCGCGCGGGGCAGCATGCGCGGCAGGCCGTCCAGCACCGCATGCAGCCGCGCGGCGCGGCTGGGCCAGGGCGCGTCCAGCAGCACGGCGGGCATCCAGTCGGCCAGCAGGCAGGGGAAGGGCGCATGCGCGGCGGTGACCAGCGCGAAGCAGCCCGGACGCGCCAGCAAGGCCCGGGCCAGCCCCTGCGCCCATCGGCGCGCCGCCCAGCTGCCGCACCATTCCGCCGGCCCCAGCAGCGCCGTCAGATCGACGAACAGCACAGGCGCGCCGGCAGCACGCGTCTCGGCCAGGCGTGCCGCCTCGGCCGAGGCCGCGCCGGTGGGGCCGGTCATGGCCTCCAGCGCCGCCTGCGCGGCCGGGATGTCACCGGCGCGGGCCAGGCATTCGGCAAGCCTCAGGCGCATCGCCTCATCTTGTGGGCGCCTGTGCAGGAAGCGCCGATAGCCCTCCGCGGCCGCCTGCCACTGGCCCTGGGCGCGCAGCGTATCGGCGCGCAGCCGGGCATGGCGCAGCGGCGCCCAGAGGCGCTGCGCCAGCCCGGCCAGGCCGCGCGGCAGCGGCGCAGGCGGTGGCTCCGGCCGGGGCGGCACGATCAACACCGGCGGCATCGGCGGCGGCGGCGGCGGTGGCAGCTCGTCACGCGGCTCCAGCAGCAGGGCTTCAATGCCGTAGGACAGGCGGCGCGGATCATCGGGATGTTCACGCCCCCGCCGCGACGCGCGCAGGATGATGCGCAGCCCGCCCTGCTCCGAGACCCGGCCATGACAGGTCACTTCCGACACGCTGCCCGGCGCAGGCGCATGCGTCACCGCCGACCCGCCTTCCATCTCCAGCGTCAGCGGGTTCGCAGCATCCCAGGGGGAGGCGCGCAGCCGCAGCGTGGCGGCGATGCCGATGCCGGGCGGCTCGTCACAGCGCAGCACCAGCTCGGCGCGGGCCTCGCGCATCCAGGTGCAGGCGGTCTCGACCGGGTACCAGCCGGTGGCGAAGCTCAGCACCTGGGCGATCGCCTCGCGCGCCTCGCGCAGGCCACCCTGCATCGCGAAGGAAGCACCGATCGGCAGGCTCTGACCCAGACGCGGCGCCAGCGCTGCGTCCGGCACCGGCACCAGCCGCGGCGTGGCGGCAAGGTCGAGCGCTGCTTCGACAGCATGCCGCGCGACATCGGGCCATTGGCGCGGCACGAATTGCTGCGCGATGCGTGCCTCGGCGGCGCGCAGCGCGGCGCGGTCATGCAGCCAGGCGCGCAGCCTGGCCACCCATTCCGGCACGCTGCCGGGATCGGCATAGGTCACCAGTTCGCCACCCACCTCCGGCACGGCGGTCACGCCCGCGGCGATGCAGGCCTTGCCGAAGGCCAGGCTCTCGCCCACCGCCAGGCCCCAGCCCTCGCCATGCGAGGGGAACACCGTGAACAGGCAGGCGCGATACATCGCGGCGAGTTCTATGTCCGAGAGGTCGCGCGCCAGCATGATACGACCATCCAGGCAGCGCGTGGCCTCCAGCTGCGTCATTAGGTCGCGCACGCCCCAGCCGATGCGGCCGGCGAAGACCAGCACCGGCGGGTTGTCGCCCTCGGCGATGATGCGCTGCCAGGCGTGGAACAGGAGCAGGTGGTTCTTGCGCACCTCCACCGTGCAGACGACCAGCACGAAGTCGCGGTCGCGGATGTCCTGCATGGATTGCGGGAAGGTATCGAGCCAGGCCGGCACCTGCGGCGTCGCCATGCCGAAGCTGTGCGCCAGCGGCACGGCGATGACGGGGATCTCGGGGAAGCCGCGGGCGGCGGCGACACGACGGAACTCGGCGGCCGAAAATTCAGAGATAGCCAGCGCGAAATCCCAGAACAGCAGGCCTTCGTTCAGCGCCTGGTTGAAGTAGCGCACCGTGTCCTCGGTGGCGAATTCCGGGTGCGTGGCGGGGAACATGTCATAGACCAGCACGCCCAGCCGCAGGCCCTGGCGCTTCAACCCGGCCAGGAAGCCGGGGGCGCCCGCGAAAAACCAGAAGGCGCCCAGGACCAGCAGCGCGTCGCCCGCCCGCGCTTCGCACGGCACGGCATTGGCACGCGCGCGCGCCACCAGTTCGCGCGCCGCGTCATGGTCATGCGTGGCGGTGCAGTGCTCGATGATGGCGGCCATGTCCTCGGGGCGCGGGCTGTGCAGCGTGCCGTCCTCCAGGCGGCCGAACACCATCCGGCAGCGGCCGCCCAGCGGCCCGGCCTGGCCGTGAATGACCGAGGCCAGGATGCCCAGCTGCACCCGCTGGATGCCCGAGACGCTGCCGTAATCGTCCAGGTATTTCAGCAGGTCCTGCACATCGAGCAGCAGGGCCGGCGCGTCAGGCGGTGTCATGCAGGGCTCGGTCGGCCAATGCCACCCGCCGGCCATGGAACGCGGCCAGGGCGGGGCGATGCGCGATGCTGATGATGGCCGCCTGGGGCAGGCGCTCGATCAGCAGCGACATCAGGCGGGCTTCGGCCTCGGGGTCGAGGCTTGCGGTCGCTTCGTCGAGGAACAGCCAATCGGGCCGCTGCAACAGCGCGCGGGCGATGGCGACGCGCTGCTGTTCGCCGCCCGAAAGCCGCTGCGCCCAGCTGTCTTCCTCATCGAGCCGCGGCTCGAGCGCGGCCAGGCCCACATCATGCAGCACGCCGCGCAGCGTCGCGTCATCCACGCTGTCGGTCGCGGCGGGGTAGCACAGCACATCGCGCAGCGTGCCCAGCGGCAGATAGGGGCGCTGCGGCAGGAACAGCGGGCGCGCATCGCGCGGCAGGGCGACGCTGCCGGAACCGAAGGGCCAGATGCCGGCCATGGCGCGGAACAGCGTGGACTTGCCGCCGCCCGATGCGCCGGTGACGAGCACCCGCTCGCCCGGCGCGATGGAGAGCGAACCACCTTCAAGCAGGACGCGACCATCGGGCAGCGACAACCGCACATCGCGCAGTTCCAGCGCCGGGCCGTCGGCGCGTGCCACGCGCACGCCCTGGTCGGCGAGCCGCGCGGCCTCATCCAGCGCATCGCCGAAGCTGGTCAGGCGCGCGACGGTGGCGCGCCATTCGGTCAGCCGCGCGTAGTTGTCCACGAACCAGGACAATGCCTCCTGCACCTGGCCGAAGGCGCCGGCGGTCTGCGTCAATTCGCCCAATTGCGTGCGGCCTGCGAAATAGCCCGGAGAGGCGACGATGATCGGAAACACCACCGCCGCCTGGCCATAGCCGGAGGTGAAGAAGGTCAGGCGCTTGGTCGCCACCATCAGCGACCACCAGTTCTGCACCAGCGCGCCGAAACGCCGCCGCAGCCCCGCGGATTCCCCGGCCTCGCCGCCCGACAGAGCCACGCCTTCCGCGTTCTCGCGCAGGCGCATCAGCGCGTAGCGGAAATCGGCTTCCACCTTCTGCTGGTTGAAGTTCAGCCGCGTCAGACGCCGGCCGATCAGATGCGCGAGCCAGGTGCCCAGCACCGCATAGATCAGCGCCACCCAGACCATGTAGCCCGGGATGGAAACGCCCCAGACCTCCAGCGGCCCGGACAGCGCCCAGAGCACGAAGACGAAGCTGACGAGCGTGAGCGTGGAGCGCATCAGCCCCAGCCCCAGGGTCAGCGTGTCATCGACGAACAGGCGCACATCCTCGGCGATGCGCTGGTCGGGGTTGTCGGTGCCGGGATTGGTGAGTGCGACGCGGTAATAGGCGCGCTGGGCGAGCCACGCGGCGAGCTGGCGTTCGGTGACCCATTCGCGCCAGCCGATCTGCAGCGCCTGGCGCAGATAGAGCTGATAGACGGCGACAAAGATGTACAGCGCGGCCACCAGCACGAAGCCCGGCATCAGGCCGGAATCCGTCTGCCGCCAGGTGAAGAGCAGGTCGCGGAAGGCCTCGGCGTCGCGTGCCTGCAGGGCGTTGAAGAATTCGCGGTTCCAGTAGGACAGCACCACCGTCATGCCGACCAGGGCGAGGTTCAGCCCCACCACCGAGAGCAGCAGCAGCCAGGCACGGCCGCGCTGGTCCCCACGCCAATAGGGCGCGGCGAGCACCCAGGCATCACGCAGCGCGCGCCTCATGCGGAGAGCCTTTCCAGGATCGCGGCGTCGAAGCGCGCCGGCGCGTAGAGCTCCTGCACCAATGCGCGGCCGGCCTGCGCCATGCGCTGCGCCTTGTCCGGTTCCTCGACCACCTGGCGCATCAGCGCGGCCAGATGCGGCACGCGCGGATCGGCCCAGTCGCCGCGGGTGCCGGGAAGAAACTCACCCTCGGTCACCGCGCGCATGTCGTGGTCGATCAGCCAGGCATTCTCCGGCGTGCAGAAATCCATGTTGCCGGAATACCCCGTACAGATCAGCGGCGTGGTGAAGTGGTGGGCCTGCGCGCAGAGATAGCCGAAACCCTCGCTGCGATGGGCGGAGACGACGCAATCGGCATGCGCGATATAGCCCAGATACTCGGCGAAGGGCGCATAGCCTTCCTGGATGATGATGCGCGGTTCGCGCGCCGCGACCTGCTCGATCAGCTGCCATTCATCGAAGGGATCGCCGGGGTGGCCGCGCGCGCCGGCAGGCAGCTTGATCACCAGCGCCACCTTCTCCCGCCCGTTGGGGAAGGCCGATAGGAAGGCCGCCACCACCGCCGTCGGGTTCTTGCGCCGCAGCCATGAGCCCGGATCGAAGGATGTCATGAACACGAAGCTGTCCTCGCGCTCGCGCAGGATGGCGGGGTAGGGATCGGGCACGTCCAGCGGCCAGTGCAGTGCCTTGCCGACATTGAAGACCGGCGTGGCGGTATGCGCCGCATAGGCGTCACGCACGAAATCCGATGGTGCCCAGATCTCGTCCATGCGGTCGCAGACGGCGGCCTGGGCGGGCGGCAGGAAGCGCATCTCGGTCAGGAAGAAGCCGATGCGCCGGCGCCCGGTGAGGCCGGCGAAATCCTGCCGCGCGGCCAGCATCGCCATGCGGTCGGGATTGACCATGAACAGGCTGGCCGGGCGCAGCAGGCGCCGGCCCTGCCCCTGCTGCGCCACGCGCGCGGGCTGCTGCGACAGCGGCACCAGCACGCCTTGCGCGTCATGCACCAGCGTGTCGCCATCCTCCGCATCGAAGATGCGGGTGGCGGTGCCGCTGCGCGCGAAGGCGGCGACGAACATGCGGAAATTCTCGCCCAGGCCGGAGGCGTTATTGTGCCCCACCAGCATCAGCGGCTGCGGCGTGGGCGGCGCGCGCAGCATCAGCGATGCCAGCTGCGGCAATTCCTGGTCGATGACGCGCGCGGCCTCGTCCAGCGCTTCGGCGAAACTGTCATGGGCGGCACCGGCATTGCACTGCGCCAGCGCCACCAGCACCTGGAACAGCGTGGCGCTGCGGCCTTCCGCCGAGAGCGGCTCGCGCAGCGCCGCCAGCACCTCGCCGCCGGTCAGCGCGGCCGCGCGCGGATCACGGAATTCCCGCAGCACATGGCGAAACAACAGGGCAAGCCGGCCGGGCGCGTCATCCAGCCTTGGCCGGTCCAGCTCGGGCGCGTGGCGGTCCCGCGCGTGGTGCACGAAATGGCTCAGCGGGGGCGGTGCGTCATCGGCATCGGTGCTGCGCCAGTGCTGCAGGTGGCTGGCCGGCAGCGCCTCGATCGGCAGGCCGTGGGGCAGCACGATGTCGAACAGCCACCAATCCCGCACCGCCTCGGGCGAGGCGAGGATGCGCGGCAGCGCGGCCAGCGGCGTCAGGGCCAGCGCATCGAGCATGGCCGCCGTCAATGGCGCGCCGCTGTCATGCTGGTGCAGCCGCGTGTGCTGGAAATAGGGGCGATGCTCCGGGCGGATGCGCGACCAGCCGCCGCGCCGCGCCAGCACACGCGCCAGCAGGGTGCTGGGCGGGCCGAGCTCCGCCTCCAGCAGCCCCGCGGGCGGCCCCGCGGCCAATTCGCGAAGGCTGTGGCCGGCACGGTCCGCCGCGTGGCGTGCCGGGCCAGGCCAGGGCGCCAGCTCCGCCCCGGCGGGCGGCTTGAGCGCGGCATGCCGCCGGGCGGCGCCAAGCGGCGCGGCCAGGTTCAGCGCGCCCGTGCGCATCGCCAAGGCGGCCAGCGGCGCCGGTTGCGCGGCATCAAGCCATTGCTGCGCGACCCGTCGCCCCTGCCCGCGCGACGGCGGGGCCGCCAGCCGCAGCCGCAGCGGCGCACCCTGGTATTCGAAGAACCAGAACTCGGCTTCCTGGATCAGGTCGATCCACAGCGTGCCCGCACCGCCCGCCACAAGCTGCGCGATGCGCCCGACCGGCAGGGTGAAGGCCAGGCGCTCGGCGGTTTCGCGCACCAGTGTCACGCGGCCCTCGGCGATGCGTGTCGCCACATGCGGCGCATCCGGCGCGGTGATGAACCAACCCAGGCGCAGACCGGCATCGGGCCAGGATGCATCGATCGTGACATGGCCCGCCAGTTCCAGCTCCGGCGCCGGCCGCAGCGGAGCCGTGTGGGCGGCGGACAGCACAATCTCACGCCGCAGCCGCTGGGCCGAGAGCCGCAGCCGCACCTCCCGCTGCACGCGGCGAAACAGGCTCCAGGCGGTGTCCAGGGTCGCGCTCATCGGCGCGCGGTCAGCCTGGTGCGGCCAGGGCGGCGAGCCAACGATCGACCCGCGCGCGGTTCGCACCGAGATCGGAATAGCCGAACAGGCTGCGCGAATAGAGGAACAACGCCGCACCCCCGGGCGCCGGCGCGGCTTCGGCCACGATGATGTCCGGGTAGTTCATCAGCGCCGTGCGCTCGACCCATTGTGCCTGATGCCGTTCGGGCCAATGCGCCATGCGGGCGGTGCGCGGCATGGCGTCCGCGATGCGCAGCAGGCGGTCGATCAGCACGGCCGGCGAGACCGGGTAGAGCGGTGTTTCGAGATGCTTGAAGCCCGGATGCGAGGCCGGCGCCGCCAGGCAGGTGTTGGGCGAACGCGGCAGCACGAGGGAGGCGAATTCCACCGGTGTCGCGGGTGGCAGGCCGGCCGCGCCGCGGCCGAACAGGGCAAGGGGAGATGTCATCCGCCTTCCATACCAGGAAGTGCGAGCCGGATCACGCCGCGCATTTCCGCAGGCGGCACCACCCTGCCCTTGCGCAGGATGGCCACGCGCCCCTCCCGCGCCAGGGCGGCCGCGACCTGGCGCACGGGGCCTAGCAGGCTGCGCCAGGCTTGCGCATCGAGCGCGCGCGCGACCTCGCTCGGGCAGATGGACTTGCCGGCGCCGCGGGCGGTGATCTGGCGCAGGATCTCGGCGCTGATGGCTTCGGTGTTCATGGCACAAGCCAGGTGGCGTGGTCGGGCGCGAAGGTGAAGCGCGCGCGCTGATGGCCCGCGGCATCGAGCCAGAGCCATTCCAGCATGTCGAAGCGCAGCGCAATCACCGAGAAATGCGCGCGGCCGGACACCGCATCCTGCGGCGCGGCCGGTGGTGCCGGTGCGGGCGTGCCGGGGCCATGGGCGATGGCGTAGCACATGCGCGAGAAGTCGCGGCTGGCGGCCCAGCCGGCATCGGCGAGCGCGTCGTCGCGGTGCAGCGTGGCGTGGCCGGTCAGGCGCAATTGCAGCTGCGCGGCGGGGTCATAGGCGTGCAGCGCGGCGCGCGGATTGGCCAGGATTTCAGCGGCCTTGGCGGCGCGCGCATCGGTGTGCAGGCGCAGGGTACGCGTGGCCGGGTCGAAGCCACGCAGCACCAGCGTGCGCAGGCTGGGCGCACCATCGGCGCCGATGGTGGCGAGCGTGGGGGTGTGGAAGACGCTGCGGCGGTTGGCGGCACCCTGGGCCAGCAGCGCGAAGGCATGGTCGCGGGCGGCAGCCAGGTCATTGGCGAAGGCGGGGCGCGGCTTCATGCGAGAATCGCCTCGGCCATGGCGCGGCCGGAGAGGAAGGCGGCTTCCGCGCGGCCGGCGATGCAGAAATCACCGGCGATGCCGATGCCGCGCCCGGCATCCCAGATGCAGTCGCGCTCGAGAGCCGTCTCGACCAGCGAATAGCGCCAGCGATGCGTGGCTTCGGCGATGGGCGCGGGCGCGTCGAGCGCCTTGCGCAGGGCCGCGGCGATGATGTCGGGCGTGGCTTCGAGATTGGCGCGCGACCATTCGGGCGTGGCCTGCACCACCCAGGCTTCCATCGCATCGCGGCCGGGCTTGCTGTTGTTGCGCGCGGCCCAGCCGATCGGGCCGGCATCGGGGCGCAGCGCATCGGGCAGCGGCAAGGGCGCATCGAAGGCGGCCAGCCAGGTCCAGCAGGGGGCGTAGACGACGCGCGAGAGCATGGCCGCCAGTTCCGGTACGACCGGCACGAGAAGAGCGGCAGTTTGCGGCGCCGGGGCGGTCAGCACGATGGTCTCGAAGGGGCCTTCGCCATCGACCCGCCAACCCGCGCCGTCGCGCTGCAGGTTGGCGACGGTGTGGCCGAGCGCGATGTCCAGGCCTTCGGCCATGGCGCGCGGCAAGGCGGACATGGAAGGCGTCGGCACGAAGCGGTCCTCGTCGGGCCAGGGGGCAGCGCCATAGGCCGCCAGCAGGGCCGCAAAGCCAGTGTCACGCGGGCGCAGATATTGCGCGCCATGGTCGATGCGCAATGTGGTGCCACGCGCATCCAGGCGCTTGGTCGCCAGCCTGCCGCCGGGGGCGCGGCCCTTGTCGAACAGGCGCACCGCATGGCCGGTTTCCATCAGCACCCGCGCGCAGGTGAGGCCCGCCAGGCCCGCGCCGATGATCGCGACCGTCACGGGTCGAGCACCGGTTCGCCCTGCACCGGCTGGCCGCCGGCGGCGATCAGCAAGGCGGTGATTTCGGCCGATGCCTGCGCCACGGCGTCGCCATCCGTGCCTTTGGCGACCAGCGCCACGCCGCCGCGCACCGGCATGGGGCGGAAGTATGGGTAGCTGCCGATGTCGAGCTCCGGGTGGTTCTTCTGCACGGCTTCCAGTGCTGCGGCGATCTGGCCTTCGAAAACGCCATCGGCATGCACGGTCGCGGAGACCACCGGCTTGCCGCGTTGCAGGCTGGGCGCCAGCGCGCGGAACATGGACTGCATGATGCGCGGTACGCCGGCCATCACATGCACATTGCCCATGGTGAAGCCCGGCGCGATGGTGGCTTCGTTCTCGATCAGGGATGCTCCGCGCGGCATGGTGGCCATGCGCTGGCGGGCGGCGTTGAAATCACCGGGCGGGGTTTGCGCGGCGTAAAAATCGGCCATGCGTTTCCAGGCGACCGGGTGCGGTTCCCAGGCCACGCCGAAGACGCGGGCGATGCATTCGCTGGTGATGTCATCATGCGTCGGCCCGATGCCGCCTGTGGTGAAGACATGCGTGAAGCGCGCGCGGCATTCGTTGACCGTATCAACGATCACGCGCTCCACATCCGGGATCACGCGCACCTCACGAACGGGAATACCCAGGGCGCCGAGTTCGGTCGCGAGGAATTGCAGGTTCGCATCGCGCGTGCGGCCCGACAGCACCTCATTGCCGATGATCAGGATGCAGGCGGTGGGGTTGTGGTCCATCACAGCATCTCCTGCATGATCGCGATCAGCGGTTCGTCGGCGGGCGGCATGGGGTATTCCTTCATGCGGGTAGGGCGCACCCAGGCGAGTTCCTGGCCCTCCCGCCCGCGCAGTGTGCCCTGCCAGCGGCGGCAAACGAAGAGCGGCATCAGCAGGTGGAATTTTTCGTAGGAGTGGGACGCGAAGGTGAGCGGCGCCAGGCAGGCCGCCGTCACGTCGATATCCAGTTCTTCCTTCAATTCGCGGATCAGCGCGGCTTCCGGCGTTTCATGGGCATCGACCTTGCCGCCGGGGAATTCCCACATGCCCGCCATGGATTTTCCGGGCGGGCGCTGCGCCAAAAGAACGCGGCCATCGCCATCGACCAGTGCTACGGCCACCACCAGCACCACAGGCTTGGGCGCGGGGGCGGCACGCAGGGGCGCTTCCAGCGTGAACTTCACCACCGGCATGGCGCGGTTGCGGGACATGAACTCGGCGGTGCCGGTGCCGGCATCGGCGAAACCCAGATGCCGCAGCACCGCCTGCGAGGCGGTGTTTTCCGTCAGCGCGCTGGCGATGATGCGCGAGAGGCCGAGGCTGGCGAAACCCCACTCGATCATTGCGCGCGCGGCTTCGGTGGCGATGCCCTGGCGCCAATGCGCGCGGCCGATCCAGTAGCCCAGCTCGGCCTGGTTGCCGGGCATCATGGTCAGCCCCACGCAGCCCACGAGAGCGCCTGCGGCATCGGTGATGGCACAGTGATGCCCATCACCGCGGGCGGCCTGTTCATGGGTCGAGGCGATCCAGGTGGCGGCCAGCGATTCGGGATAGGGGAAGGGCACGCGCGCCAGGTTCCCCGCCACGGAATAGTCGTTCACCTGACGGAAGACGGCGCCTCCATCCTCCGCGCGCAGCGGGCGGATGGTCAGGCGCGCGGTGGTCAGCGTTGGGGCGGACATCAGCTCCGGTAGCTGCCGTTGATGTCGATATAGGCGTGCGTCAGGTCGCAGGTGAAGACGCTGGCCTTGCCACGGCCCAGGCCGATATCGACCTGGATCACCACCTCCCGCCCCTTCATGTGCGCGGTAACGGGGGCTTCGTCATAGCCTGGCACAAGCTCACCCTCGCGGGCCATCCAGGTGCCGCCGACGCCGATCGAGAGCTTGTCGCGCTCGGCGGGTTCGCCGGCCTTGCCGACGGCCATGACGATGCGGCCCCAATTCGCGTCGGCCGCCGCGATGGCGGTCTTCACCAGCGGCGAATTCGCGACCGACATGCCGATGCGGTGCGCGGACTTGGCCGACACAGCGCCCGTCACATCGATGCGGATCAGCTTCTGTGCGCCCTCACCATCGCGCGCGACCATCAGCGCCAGATCCATCAGCACGGCATGCACCGCGCGAGTGAAATCGCGCAGCATGGGGCCGCCTTCGGCGGGCACCTTGGCGTGCTTCGTGGCGCCGGTGGCAAACAGCAGCACCGTGTCCGAAGTCGAGGTGTCGCTATCCACCGTGATGCTGTTGAAGCTGGGGCCGATGCCGCGCTTCAGGATGGCTTGCAGCACGGGTGCAGGGATTTTCGCATCCGTCGCCAGGAAGCTCAGCATGGTCGCCATGTCCGGCATGATCATGCCGCTGCCCTTGGCGATGCCGCTGACCGTGACGGTGGTGTCACCGATCTTCGCGGTGCGCGTGGCGCCTTTCGCAAAGGTGTCGGTCGTCATGATGGCGCGGGCGGCGGCGTGCCAGGCATCGGCGCCGGTCTTGGCCACGATGCCTGGCAGGGCGGCCACGTATTTTTCAGTGGGCAGTTTCTCGCCGATCACGCCGGTGGAGGCCAGGAACACTTCCTTCGGCTTGCAGCCCACCAGCTTGGCCATGGCGCCAGCCGTGGCAGCGCAGGCCTCGCGCCCGGCGCGGCCGGTGAACACGTTGGAATTGCCGGCATTGACCAGCAAGGCACGCGCCTTGCCCGCAGGCAGCGCGGCGCGGCACCAATCCACCGGCGCGCCGGGACATTGATTGCGCGTGAAGACGCCGGCGACCGTGGTGCCCGCGGGGAAGACCATCATGGTCACATCCTCGCGCGTCTTGTAGCGGATGCCCGCGGCGCCGGTGGCGATGGCGACACCTGGCACCGGCGGCATGGCCGGCAGCGGCAGCATCAGGGGCGAGACGTCAAGGGCCATGATTACCTCCGTGCCGGCGAGGGGGCGGGCGGCGGCGCGGGCGGTTGCGCGCCTTGCAGAAGTGCCGGCGCGGGCGGGGCGGCGGGCGCCGTGACCTGCACATTCACCTGCGCGCGGATGCGCGTCAGCGCGGCGTTCACCTCATCCTGCAGGAGCTGCTCGCGAATCGTCTCGCGCGCTTCGTCGAAGCTCGGGCCGGCGCTGCGGCGGCGTTCCTCCACGCGGATGATGTGCCAGCCGAATTGCGTGCGGACCGGCGCGGTGCTGGTCTGGCCCGCCTGCATCGCGAAGGCGGCATTGGCGAATTCGGGCACCATGTCGCCGCGCTTGAACCAGCCCAGATCGCCGGCTTCCCGCTGGCCGGCGCCGGTGCCGGCGCGGCGGGAGACTTCCTCGAAGGCGGTGCCGCGGCCGAGTTCGGCCAGCAGCGTGCGCGCCTCGGCCTCGGTCGGCACCAGGATGTGGCGGGCGCGGACTTCCTCTTCCGCCGGACGGTTCGCGTATTCGCGGTCATAGCGGGCGCGCACGGCTTCGTCGGTCAGGCGCGGCAGCACCTCACGGCGCAGCAGCGCCTGGGTGATTTCCTGGCGCTCGGCGCGCTCGATTCGCGCGCGGATTTCGGGGTCGCGATCGATGCCCTGGCGGCGGGCGACGATGATGATCGCGCGGTCATTGATGGCGCGGTCCACTAGCTGCTGCATGACCGGCGGCGGCAGCATGGTCATCAGCAGGTCGGGGGGGACGTTGCGCAGGTCCGGCGGCAGGACCTCAGCCGCGCCGGCCAGCACTTCGGAGAGGCGCACGGGCTCGCCCTCCACCGTCGCCACAACGGGGTCCGCGGGCGGCGTGGCGGGCGGGGCGGCGGGGGCCTGGGCCAGCGCCGGCCCGGCCATGCACAACAGGATGGCGGCGATATAACGCATGTCTTTGCGACCTTGCCTCATTGGTTCGGGCGGAGAATGGCCGAAGCGCCGGGGTGCCACAAGTTGACCCCCGCCCCCCCGGCACCCTATCTGCTGCACGGGGCACGGCCGGGTTGCGGCGTCGCGTGCCGGAGGTTCATTCATGTTTGCCCGTATCGCACGAGCCATCTTCGGTTCTTCCAATGATCGCGCGCTGAAGCGCCACCAGGCACGCGTGCCGAAGATCAACGCCTTCGAACCCGCGCTCGCCGCGCTGTCGGATGACGCGCTGCGCGCCAAGACCGATGAGTTCAAGGCCAAGATCGCCGCCGGCGCCGAACTGGATGACGTGCTGGACGAAGCCTTCGCGGTGGTGCGCGAAGGGGCGAAGCGCGCGCTCGGCCTGCGGCATTTCGATGTGCAGATGATCGGCGGCATGGTGCTGCATGAGGGCCGCATCGCCGAGATGAAGACCGGCGAGGGCAAGACCCTGGTCGCGACCCTGCCGGTGTATCTGAACGCGCTGTCCGGCAAGGGCGTGCATGTGGTGACCGTGAACGACTACCTGGCCAAGCGCGACAGCGAGTGGATGGGGCGCGTCTATGGCTTCCTGGGGCTGACCACCGGCGTGATCGTGCATGGGCTGACCGATGACCAGCGGCGCGAGCAATACGCCTGCGACATCACCTACGGCACCAACAACGAATTCGGCTTCGACTATCTGCGCGACAACATGAAGTACGCGCTGCATGAGATGTGCCAGCGGCCGTTCAACTACGCGATCGTCGACGAGGTGGACAGCATCCTGGTGGATGAGGCGCGCACGCCGCTGATCATTTCCGGCCCTACGGATGATACGTCCGATCTGTATCGCCGCGTGAACGCGGTGATGGCGGAATTCGTGAAGGATACCGAGCGCTACGAGAAGGATGAGAAGCAGCGCACCGTCTCGATGACGGAAAAGGGCAGCGACGATATCGAGCCCATGCTGCGCGAATTTGGCGTGCTGGAAGAGGGCGCGCTGTATGACGCGATCAATGTCTCGATCGTGCATCACGTGAACCAGAGCCTGCGCGCGCACACGCTGTTCAAGCGCGATGTCGAGTATGTGGTGCGCGACGACAAGATCGTGATCATCGACGAATTCACCGGCCGCATGATGGAAGGCCGGCGCTATTCGGAAGGGCTGCACCAGGCGCTGGAAGCCAAGGAAGACGTGACCGTCCAGCCCGAGAACCAGACGCTGGCCAGCATCACCTTCCAGAACTACTTCCGGCTCTACCCGAAGCTCGCGGGCATGACCGGCACGGCGGTGACGGAGGCGGATGAATTCGCCGAGATCTACAAGCTGGAAGTGGTGGAGATTCCGACCAATGTGCCGGTCGCGCGCATCGACGAGGATGACGAGGTCTATCGTTCGGCCATGGAGAAATACCAGGCCGTGATCAAGCTGATCGGCGAGTGCCGGGAGCGCGGGCAGCCCGCCCTGGTCGGCACCACCAGCATCGAGAAGAGCGAGATCATTTCCGGCCTGCTGAAGCAGGCGAAGATTCCGCACAGCGTGCTGAACGCGCGGTATCACGAGCAGGAGGCGGAGATCATCGCGCAGGCCGGTCGGCCCGGGGCGATCACCATCGCCACCAACATGGCCGGCCGCGGCACCGACATCAAACTGGGCGGCAACACCGAGATGCTGGCGCGCCAGGAAGCGGGCGCGAGCGAGGGCGAGGCCTATGAGGCGGCGCTGGCGCGGCATGAGGCCGAAGTCGCGGTGTATCGCGAACAGGTGAAGGCCGCGGGCGGCCTGTTCGTGATCGGCACGGAGCGGCATGAATCGCGCCGCATCGACAACCAGCTGCGCGGCCGTTCGGGGCGCCAGGGGGACCCCGGCGGGTCGCGATTCTTCCTGTCGCTGGAAGACGATCTGATGCGCATTTTCGGCTCCGAGCGCATGGGCGGAATGCTGCAGAAACTCGGCCTGAAGGAAGGCGAGGCGATCACCCATAGCTGGATCAACAAGGCACTGGAGCGCGCGCAGAAGAAGGTCGAAGCCCGCAACTTCGACATGCGCAAGAACCTGCTGAAATACGACGACGTGATGAACGACCAGCGGCGCGAAGTGTACAGCCAGCGCCGCGCCTTCATGGATGCGAACGACCTGTCGGAAACCGTCTCCGAGATGCGGCACGAGACGATCTCGGAGATGCATCGCCGCTTCATCCCGGAAAATTCCTATCCGGAGCAATGGGACCTGGTGGGCCTGGAAGCGAAGGTCCGCAACGTGCTGGGCCTGGACATGCCAATCGAGGCGATGGGCAAGGAAGAGGGCATCGACGACGAGATCATCCTGGAGCGCCTGATCGAGACGGCCAATCGCACCGCGGCCTCCAAGGCCGCGGATATCGGGCCCGAGATGATGCGCATGGTCGAGAAGTCGCTGCTGCTGCAGATCTTCGACCAGGTGTGGAAGGAACACCTGTTGCAGCTGGACCATCTGCGCCAGGGCATCGGCCTGCGCGCCTATGGCCAGCGTGACCCGCTGAACGAATACAAGCGCGAGGCCTTCGCGCTGTTCAACGCCATGCTGGAGGATTTGCGGGAGCGCGTGACGTCGCTGCTGCTGCGCCTGGAGCTGCGCGCCGACCAGCCGCCACCGAGCCCCGAGCCGGTGCGCTTCATGCAGATGAACCACCCCGCGCCGGAGGGTTTGGCGCCGGAGGGCGAGCTGGCGACGGCACCGGCAGCGGGGCCGAGGCGCGCGCTATCGGTCGATCCCGCCGATCCGTCGACCTGGGGGGATACGCCGCGCAATGCGCCTTGCCCCTGCGGCAGCGGGAAGAAGTTCAAGCATTGTCATGGGCGCACCCCGTAGGGACCATATGCCATTGATATCACTGCCGATGGTGGCGTCGGCGGGCGCGGTCAGAAGCTACGCTTCGAGCCGCTCACGCCCGGCCGAAGCCTAGAGTTTTTTCCGCTCACGCTGAACCGGCTCCGGGCGCAAGGGAATCACGAACAGCGATCAAGCCTCCAGTGCTCGCCTCGCCTCCGTTGCCAGCACATCCGCCCGCTCATTCATCGGGTCTCCCGAATGGCCGCGCACCCAGCGCCATTCCACCTGATGCGGCCGCGCCGCTGCCAGCAGTCTCTGCCACAGCTCGAAATTCTTCACCGGCTCCTTCGCCGCATTGCGCCAGTTGTTGCGCACCCAGCCCTTGATCCAGCGCTCCATCCCGTTGCGCACATATTCGCTGTCGGTGTGCAGGACCACCTGGCAGGGGCGTTTCAGCGCCTCCAGCGCCATGATCGCGGCGGTCAGTTCCATCCGGTTGTTGGTGGTCTCGGCATCGCTGCCGGTGAGTTCCTTTTCCACCTCGCCGAAGCGCAGGATGGCGGCCCAGCCGCCCGGCCCGGGGTTGGGCTTGCAGCCGCCATCGGTCCAGATTTCCACCTCAGCCACCGATCGCCTCCGCGCTGTCAGCGCGCAGGAAGAAGCGCAGCTTTCGAAGGTATTCCAGCGGGTCCTTGCGCGTGACCATCGCGCCGGGCGGGGTGTTCACCCAGTCGAACAGGCGGGTCAGCAGGAAGCGCAGCGCCGCACCCCGCGCCAGCACCGGCAGCGCCGCGCGCTCGGCGGCGCTCAAAGGTCGCACGGCGTGATAGGCGCGCAGCAGCCCCGCCGCCCGCGTCACGTTGAAGGCGTAATCCGCATCGAAGCACCAGGCGTTCAGGCACACCGCCACGTCATAGGCGAGCAGGTCCGTGCAGGCGAAATAGAAGTCGATGATGCCCGAAACCCGCGGCGGTTCATCCAGGAAGAACACGTTGTCGGGGAAGAGGTCGGCGTGGATCTGCCCCTCCGGCAGCGCTTGCGGCCAGTCGCGCAGGATGCCCGCCAGCGTCGCATCCAGTTCCGCCATCAGGCCCGGCTGCACCGCATCGCCATCCGCCCGGCAGCGCTCCAGCAAGGGCGCCCAGCCGGCCGGCCCCAGCGCATTCGGCCTGCGCCCGGCAAACCCCGCGCCCGCCACATGCAGCCCCGCCAGCGCAGCCCCCAAGGGTGCCGCATGCTCAGGCCGAATGCGCCTGGGCCACACGCCCGGCAGGAAGGTGCAGATCGCCGCGGGCCGCCCGGCCAGCATGCGCAATGCCTCGCCATCACCGCCCTGCACCGGCGTCGGGCAGGCCAGGCCCTGCGCCGCCAGATGCTCCATCAGCCCGAGGAAATACGGCAGCTCGGCTGGGTCCACGCGGCGTTCGTACAGCGTCAGGATATAATCGCCCGCGCTGGTCTTCAGCGCGTAGTTGGAATTCTCCACACCTTCCGCGATGCCGCGAAACGCCTGCAATTCGCCCAGGCCGTATTCCGCCAGGAATGCCCGCAACGCATCATCCGAAACTTCCGTGTAGACTGCCATCCGCCGCTGGTAGAGCAGAACCGCCGCTTTGACCAAGCCGCCCCCGGGGCCTACACCGCCCCGCCCATGCCCCCCACCCGCCCCCTTCGCCGCCAGGCCCGCCCTGCGATAGCCCCCTTTGGGATAGCCCCCCGTGGGATAGCCCGCCCGGCGCCAGACCCCATGCCCTGGCCCGCCGACACACCGCCGCAAGCCGCCTATGTCGCCGCCGCAGGCTTCGAAGCCCAATTGGCCGAGGAACTGGCCCGCGCCGGCCAGCCCCCGCCGCTCTGGCACGGCCGCCTGGCGATGTCCGAGGCCCCGCCCATCCAGGCCGCCTGGGCGCTGGAATGCTGGACCGCGCCCTTGCTGCTGCCCGCGCCTTCGGTCGGCGGCGCGGCCGATGCGCTGCGCGCCATCCAGCGCAACTGGGCCTTGCTGCCTGGCGCGCATCAAGGCCGCGCCAAGTTGATCGAGGCACGCCTGCCCGTGGTGAAGGCCCGCCCCATGGCCTTCCCCGAGCCCGCGCCCACCTCGCATCTGGGCGGCTGGTGCCTGCTTTCGCCCGACATCATCCTGGCCTCGCCCACCAAGACGAGCCCCTTTCCCAATGGCGAGCCCGGCTTCATCGAGGACCGCGAAGGCCCACCCAGCCGCGCCTATCTGAAGCTGTGGGAGGGGCTGACCCGCTGGGGCCAGCGCCCCGCCGCCGGCGATACCTGCATAGACCTGGGCGCCGCGCCGGGCGGCTGGAGCTGGGCGCTGGCCAAGCTCGGGGCCCGTGTCACCGCCGTGGACAAGGCGCCGCTCGCGCCCAGTGTCTTGGCGATGCCCGAGGTCACCTGGCAGCAGGACAGCGCCTTCGCCCTGGAACCGCGCCCCGTCGACTGGCTGTTCAGCGACGTCATCTGCTACCCGCCGCGCCTGCTGGCCCTGGTCCGCCGATGGATCGCGGCCGATGCCGCGCGGCACATCATGGTCACGATCAAGTTCCAATCCGGCACCGACCACGACACCGCCGAGGCCTTCGCCGCCATCCCCGGCGGCCGCCTCTTTCACAGTGCGCAGAACAAGCACGAATTGACCTTCGCCTGGACCCGCCCCACAGACGCATCATGACCCCGCGCATCGCCCCCAGCCTGCTGGCCGCCGATTTCTCTCGCCTGGGCGAGGAGGTGCGCGCCATCGCCGCCGCCGGCGCCGATTGGCTGCACCTGGACATCATGGACGGGCATTTCGTGCCCAATATCAGCTTCGGCCCGGCCATCGTGAAGGCGCTGCGCCCGCACACCGCCATGCCCTTCGACGTGCATCTGATGATCGCGCCGGCCGACCCGTATATCGAAGCCTTCGCCGCTGCCGGCGCGGACATCATTTCCCTGCACCCCGAGGCCGGGCCGCACATCCACCGCACGCTGCAATCCATCAAGCGGCTGGGCAAGAAATGCGGCGTGGTGCTGAACCCCGGCACGCCTGCCTCGGCCATCGAAAACCTGATGGACCTGGTGGATCTGATCCTGGTGATGACGGTGAACCCGGGCTTCGGCGGCCAATCCTTCCTTGACAGCCAATTGCCCAAGATCGCCAATCTGCGCAGGATGATCGAAGGGACAGGCCGCGACATCGCGCTCGAGGTGGATGGCGGCGTCACCGCGGAAACCGCGCCCCGCTGCATCGCGGCGGGTGCGGATACGCTGGTGGCGGGCACCGCCGTCTTCGGGGCGAAGCATTACGGGGATGCGATCGCGGCGCTGAAAGGGGGCTGAGCATGCCGGATCTGTTGCGCAATGCGCGCCGTTGGCTGTCGCAGCTCAAGCCCATGCGCGTGCCCGATGCGCCGGCCCGCGCCTTCAAGGACCTCTGGCCCGGTGAGGCCGCGCGCGGCCAATGGCTGGTCGGCGGCGAGCTGGAAGTGGCCGGCACACGCCACAACCTGCTGCCCGCGACGCCGGACCTCGCCAGCCTGGGCTGGGCGCCGGCTGATGGCCCGCTGCTTTGGCGCGCCGCCGCGCATGGGTTTTCCTGGCTGCGCGACCTGCGCGCGCTGGGCACCGATGAAGCCCGCGTGCGTGCGCGCGACCTCGCGCATGACTGGCTGGAACACGGCGCCGGGCAGGATCTGGCGCAGGCGCCGGAAGTCGCTGGCGCGCGCATTTCCGCCTGGCTCGGCCATTGGGATTTCCTGGCCGCCACCGCCGATGACGGCTTCAAGCGCGCACTGATGGCGCGCCTGGTACAGGATGGCCGCGCGATCCTGGCCGCCCTGCCCGCGGAGGCCGAGCATCGCGGCGCGCTGGTGTCGCTCAAGGCCGCCATCGCCGCCGCCGTCGCGCTGGACGAGGGTGGTTGGCTGAACCGCGCCCTGCGCCTGCTGCCGGCCGAACTGGAACGCCAGTTCAACCCCGATGGCGGGCATGTGGAACGCAGCCCCGGCCAGCATCTGCGCGCCTGCCAGGACCTGATCGAAATCCGCAACCTGCTGCATGGCGCGGGCGCCAATGCGCCGCCCGCATTGGCGCTCGTGCTGGAACGCGCCTGCCAGGCGCTGCGTTTCTATCGCCACCAGGATGGCTCGCTCGCGCTGTTCAACGGCACGCGTGAGGACAGTGCGGCGCTGGTCGACCTCGTGCTGCATCACGGCCAGGCGCGCGGCCGTGCGCCGATGCTGCTGCAGGATACCGGCTTCCACCGCATGCAGGGCAGCCGCACTTTGGTGATCGTGGATTGCGGCGCGCCGCCGCCCGGCCGCGCGCCCGATCCCGGCACGCTGCTGCCGCGCGGCGCCGATCGCTATGCGCATGCCGGCACGGCATCCTTCGAGCTGTCGGTGGGGCGCGATCGGCTGATCGTCAATTGCGGCGCGGCGCCGGCCAGCGATGGTTCCTGGAAGGACGCGCTGCGCAGCACGGCAGCCCATTCCACCGTCACGCTGGCCGATACCAGCAGCGCCGAACTGCGCGAGGAGGGCCTGGGCCGCCGCCCAGAACGCGTCGAGGTGGACCGCCAGGAACAGGATCACGCGCATTGGCTGGAAGTGGCGCATGACGGCTATCGCCGACCCTTCCAGGCGATCCATCGACGCAAGCTGTACCTGGCCGAAGGCGGCGACGATCTGCGCGGCGAAGACAGCATCGAACTGCCCGGTGGCGAGACCGAGAGCCTCTCCTGGATCGTGAGTTTCCATCTGCATCCGGGCGTCACCGCATCCCTGGTCGAGGACGACCAGGCGGTGCTGATGCGCCTGCCCTCCGGCCATGGGTGGAAGCTGCGCGCGCGCGATGCGACGGTGGCGCTGGAGGAAAGCGTCTATTTCGGCGCCGAGATGCGCCGCAGCCAGCAGGTGGTGCTGACCGCGGAGCCGGATGTGGAATGCGTGCGCTGGGGCATCAGCCGCGTGGTGGCGCAAGGGGAAGGGTAGTTCAGCCCGCCTCGATCCGCGCCTCGCGCACCAGGCGCGCCATGCTCTCGCGCTGGGCCGCGACATAGGCCGCGAATTCCGGCTGCGGATTGCCCACCGGCAGCGCGCCGAGCGCATCGAAACGCGCCACCACCCCCGGATCGCGCAGCGCCGCCAGCGCCGCTTCATGCAGCCGCGCCAGCACCGGCGCGGGCAGGCCCGCGGGCGCATAGAGCCCGTTCCATTCGTTCAGCTCGTAGCCCGCGAAACCCTGTTCGGCGATGGTCGGCACATCCGGCAGTGCCGACAGCCGCGTCGCGGTGGACACACCCAGCGCCCGCACGCGCCCATCGCGCACCAGCTGCAACGAGGAGGAGACAGTGCCGAACAGGAAGGTCACATTGCCCGCGATCAGATCGGGCAGCGCCGCGGTGCCGCCGCGATAGGGTACGTGTTCCATCTGCACGCCGGCGCGGTTCAGCAGCAATGCCGCCGCCAGATGCGCCGCCGTCGCATTGCCCGAGGAGCCATAGGGCAGCCCCGGCCGCGCCCGTGCATGCGCGATCAATTCGGCCAGGCTGCGCACCGGCAGGCTGTTCGGCACGATCAGGATCTGCGGCAGCACCGCCAGCTGCGTGATCGGCGTGAAGGCGGTGGCGTAGTCGAAGGGCAGGCCGCGGATCAGCGCGCCATTCACCGTATGCGCCATGGCATCGACCATGATGGTCTGGCCATCGGCCGGGCTGCGCGCGAGTTCCGCCGCACCCAGCGACCCGCCCGCCCCGGCGCGGTTTTCCACCACGATCGGCTGGCCCAGCAGCGCCGCCATCGGCCCCGCGATCAGGCGCGATGTGGTGTCCACGCCGCCGCCTGGCGGGTAGGGCGCAATCAGCCGGACCGGGCGCGCGGGCGCCCATTGCGCCAGCGCCGGCGTGGCCAGAAGGGCGCCGATCGTGGCGCGGCGGGTGATGCTCATGCGGTGTTCCTCAGCGTCTCGTTGGCCAGCGCTTCCCGGAGCGCGGCGGTGTCGTGGAAGACTTCATAGCAGGCGACGCGGCCCTCGCGCAGGGTGAAGCGGTGCAGCACATCCGCCTGCGCTTCGGCGCCGCGCACCGCGCCGTCACGCAAGCGTGCCATCCGGCGACGTGCCGCGCTATACAGCGCGCATGTCCGTCCATACCATTCCCGTCGGCGCCGATGATGCCGGGGTTCGCCTCGACCGCTGGTTCCGCCGCCATTACCCCGCACTCACGCAGGGCGCGCTGCAAAAAATGCTGCGCACCGGCCAGGTGCGCGTCGATGGCAAGCGCGCCGAGGGCAGCACGCGCCTCGAACCCGGCCAGGAAGTGCGCATCCCACCGCTGCCCGACGCACCGCCCCCCGGCCCGCGCGCGCATATCAGCCCGGCCGATGAAGCCATGCTGCTGGGCATGGTCTTGTACCGCGACGCCAGCGTGATCGTGCTGGACAAGCCGCATGGCCTGGCGGTGCAGGGCGGCCCGGGCATCACGCGCCACCTCGACGGCATGCTCGACGCGCTGCGCTTCGGCGCCGAGGAGCGCCCGCGTCTGGTGCATCGGCTGGACAAGGACACATCGGGCGTTTTGCTGCTGGGGCGCAGTGCTTCCGCCGCCGCCGCGCTGGCCGCCGCCTTCCGCAGCCGCGACGCGCGCAAGACCTATTGGGCCGTGGTGGTGGGCGAGCCGTTGCATGCCTCGGGCCGCATTTCGCAACCCTTGGGGCGCGAGCGCAGCGCACGCGGTGAACGCACCGTGCCCGCCGATGACGGCCAGGCTGCCGTGACCGAGTACACCACCCTGGAAGTCGTGAAGCGCCGCGCCGCGCTGTTGCAGCTGCACCCGCTGACCGGCCGCACGCACCAGCTGCGCGTGCACACCGCGAGCACCCTGAACACGCCGATTCTGGGTGACGGCAAATATGGCGGCCACACCGCGCATATGGACGGCCTGCCCGGCGCGCTGCACCTGCATGCGCGCGCCATCGCCATCCCGCACCCCGAGGGCGGCGTGCTGGAAGCCGAAGCCGCGCTGCCGCCGCATATGGTGGAAACCTTCGCCTATTTCGGCTTCGATTCACCCAAGCCGTACAAGGCACGCCTGCGCAAATGATCAAGCGCCTGGCCATCGCGGGCGCAGCTTTGCTGCTGCTGGGCGCGGCCGGCATCGCAGCCTTCATCGCCAGCTTCGACATCAACGCCTGGCGCCCGCGCATCATCGCCGAGGCCGAGCGCGCATCCGGCCGCAGCGTGACGATCGGCGGGCTTGCGATGCAAGGCTGGCTCTCACCCAGCATCACGCTGCGCGATGCATCGCTGGGCAACCTGCCGGGCGGGTCGCGCCCCGCCATGGTGCTGGCGCCGCGCGCGGAGATGCAGGTCTCGCTGCCGGCATTGCTGGTCGGGCGCATCGCGGTGCGGCGTCTGGTGCTGGACAGCCCTGATGTGCTGCTGGAACTGGTGAACGGCAGGCCCAATTGGGAGTTCGGCGCCGGCTCCGCCACCGGATCAGTCCCCGAAGTCGCGATCGGTGAATTGCTGGTGCGTGATGCGCGCCTCCACCTGCCAGATACGCCGCATGGCGGGGTGCAGCTGGTGCGCCTGGCGGTGGATGGCAGCGGCGATCTGCGCAGCGAGGGCGAATTGCGCTGGGCCGACACCATGCTGCGCTTCGAGGCCCGTGGCGGGCCGCTCGCGCGCATCATGGGCGGCGCCGGCGGGCCTATGCCGATCTCGGCGCGGTTCCAGATGCCGGGCGCGCAGCTGACGCTGAACGGCACGCTGCGCGAACCGCGCGGCCTGCAAGGCTATGCGCTGGAGGCCACCGGCGAGGCCGATGCCGCCGCCCTGCGCCGCATCGCGCAGCTGACCGGTGGCAGCGGCCCGATCCCGGCCAGCATCGCCTTCCGCGCGCGCATCGCCGGCAGCGGCTTCGACTGGCCGGCCGAGCAAGCCATCCGCTTCGAGATGGGTGAGCTCGCGCTGGGCCCGGGCATTGTCCTGTCGCGAACGCTGCTGGAATCCGACGCCGCGCAGGCGCCCTTGCGGGTCTCGCTGGCCGGCACGCGGCTGGCCGACCGCTTCACCCTGGATGGCACGCTGGGCCCCTGGCGGCCGGGTGCCGCGGTGCCGCTGGACCTGACGGGCACGCTGCTCGGCCACCAGCTGCGCGTGGCCGGCACGGTGGCTGACCCGCAGGCCGGGCGGGGCATCGCGGTGCAGGCGGCGTTGGATTCGCCGGTGCTGGGGCGGGTTCGCGCACAGCTCAGCGAACGCGGCGGCTTCTTCGCCGATGGCATCGAGCTGACGGCCATCCGGGCCGAGGGCGCGGCCGGGCCCGAGGGCAGGCTCAGCATCTCGCGCCAGGGTGTGTCCGGCAGGCTGGCCCTGGGGGCCGTGGATCTGGACGCGCTGCTGCGGCCACCGCCCTCCCCTGCGGCCCCCGCGCCACCCGCGCAACGGCGCGATAGGGTGATCCCCGATGCAGCGATCGACCTCTCGGCGCTCTTCGCATGGCCGCTGGAGCTGGAGTTGGCGGTCGGGACACTACGACATCAAGGTGTGGAATACCGTGAACTTGCAGCGCGCGCGGTGGTCACGGACCGCCGCGCGGTGCTGGACCCGCTGGAGGTCACCCTGCCCGCAGGCCGCGTAACACTGCGCGCCGCCGCCCAGCCCGCCGAGCGCGGCGCGCAGTTGCAGCTGGCGCTGCGCGGTGATGGCCTGAACCTGACCCGGCTTTTGCCCGAATCCCCCTTGTCCGGCGCCGCCGAACTCGACGTAGACCTGCGCGGCCAGGGCGACAGCTGGCGTGAATGGGCCGCGAGCCTGGTCGGGCATGCCGGGGTTGCGGTGTTGAACGGGCAGCTCGACGGCCGCGCGCTGCAGGCCACGATGCCCGCCGGCCTGGGGGGCTTGGCGCCACGCATCGATCTGGCATGCTTTGCCATGCGCTTCGATGTGGTGGCCGGCATCGCGCAGGCGCGCATGCTCTATGCCGATACCTCCCTGGGGCGGCTGATGGGCGGCGGGCGCATCAATCTGCGCGACGAAACACTGGAGCTGCGCCTGAACACCGATCTGCGGCTGCCGCTGCTCAGCGCCGTGGGCGTGCGCGTGCGCGCGCCAGTGCCGATCAGCGGCACGCTGGCGGCGCCGAGCCTTGAGACCGGCGCCTTGCTCGGTGGTGGCGCGGCAGGCACCGTGGCGGGGCTGGTGCCCGGCCTGAACCAGGCGCTGGGCGTGCAGGGCATGCCGGATTGCGGCCCGCCGCTGGCGGTGGCACGTGGCGGGCGCAGCGGGCCGGTGCCGCGGAGCCTGATGCCCGCGGACCCGGCGCCGGTGCAGAACCTGTTGCGGGGCCTTGGCGTGCGATGAAGCGATTCTGGGATCTGGCGGTCGTGGCGCCGATGGATGATGGCCTGGCGGTGCTGCTGGACGGCAAGCCGGTGCGGCTGCCCAGCGGCGCCGTGCTGCGCGTGCGCGAGGCGCGGCTGGCACAAGCGCTGGCCGATGAATGGGCCGCGGCCGGCGGCGCCAAGGGCGGTGATTTCACCGCCGATGACATCGCGCTGACGCGGCTGGTGGGCACGGCGCAGGAGCGAATCGCGCCCGACATCGCACCGGTGGTCGAGGGTCTGGCGCAATATGGCGGCAGCGACCTGCTGTGCTACCGCGCCGAGGACCCGCGCCTCGCCGCACTGGAAGCCGCGGAATGGGACCCCTGGCTGGACTGGGCGCAGCGCAGCCTGGGGGCAGAGCTGCGCCGCACCACCGGCATCGTGCATGTGACACAGCCGCCCGAGGTCATGGCCGCGTTGCGTGACGCCGTGGCCGCGCATGCGCCCATGGAACTGGCCGCATTGGGCGTGGCGGTGCCGGCGCTGGGCAGCCTGGTGCTGGGGCTGGCATTGGTGCGCGGCGCGCTGGACGCCGCAGAGGCCCATCGCCTGGCCACGCTGGACGAATGCTGGCAGGAGGATTTCTGGGGCGCCGACCCGGAGGCCGTGAGCCGGCGCCGCGGCATTGCCGCGGATATCGCCCTGGCGGCGCGCTTCGTGCAGGAACTGCGCGGCGAAATGGCGGGCCATCACCGCCCGGCGTGATGCCGGGGGCTGCTGTCAGCGGCCGGGGGGAATCGCCCAGGGCACACCGCCCTCCGGCAGGGGAACGCGGGCCACATTCAGGGTGAAGGCCACGGCGGTGTAGTAGCCGCAGGCCAGCACGATCTCGACCACGCCCGCCTCGCCCAGGGTGGCCTGGGCGGCGGCGAATAAGGCGTCATCCAGCGCGCCATCTGCGTCACCGCCCGCGCCTGGAATGCGCCCTATGAATGGCACGCCCATGCGCCGCTGGCCGTCCAGGCGGGCCTGAACCCAGCGCATCTGGCCGCCGTGGCGGCGCAACAGGTGCCGAGCGGGCTTGATGCCGCCGAGGCCGTCACCCACCGCATCGCCTCCAGCCTCGCCGCAGATGGCGCGCTGGATGACGCCTTATTCGCCGCCGCCCAGGCCACCCTGGGCGAGGCGGGCGTGGTCGAGATCGTGCTGGCC
>JAIXVH010000431.1 GCA_027483125.1 Acetobacteraceae bacterium
CACCCAAGTGACCTTGGCCTAGCCAAGGTTGTTTAGGTTTTTGTGCCCTCAGACGCCGGGCGCCGGCATCCGCCGGCTAGGCTTCCGCCGCGCAACGGGCTCGTTGGTGGGACGGGCTTATGGGCGGCGCTGGCCGCGTCGTGTTCGCCTTCGCTGGCGAACACGCCAGCTACGGTGCGGCCGGAAGCTCGGAGGGCATACCCGAATGAATGATGACGTGCACATCGCACACCGAGTGATCGGCGATGTCTTCGCCGCATCCATGACGCCGCGCCACGGCCCCGTCGCCGCCGACATCATCCTGATCCCCGGCTCCTGCCATGGCTGGTGGGCGTGGCGCTTCTGGCAGCCCGCTTTGGCCGCAGCCGGATACGCCGTGCATGCGCTGTCCATGCCCAACCATACCGACGCGCCCACTTTGCCCGAGGCTGAGTATGTGCGCCTGACCCCGCAGGACTATGCCGACCGCGTGGCCGCCTTCGCCGCCACTTTGCCCAGCCGGCCGGTCGTGGTGGGCGGGCATTCGCTGGGTGGTTGGGTTGCGCAACTGGCGGCCGTGCAGATGCGCCCGGCGGGCCTGCTGCCCGTGGCCAGCGCGGCGGTGGATGCGCTGACCGCCCCGCGTGAGCCTATGAACCCTGCCCAGCCCTGGTGCCCATCGCGCGACGAAGCCCGCCGCATCTGGTTCGCCGATGCCGAGGACGCCGTGGTGGAATGGACGCTCGACCGGCTCTGCGGCGAAAGCCCCGCCACCCGCAACGCCCCGCGCATGCTGGACCGCGCCGCACTCGCCTGCCCCATCCTGGTGGTGGGTGCCGGCCGCGATGCCTCCGCCGTGCCGGACCAGCGCAAACTGGCCGCCTGGCTCGGCGCCGAATGCACGGTGTTCGACAATGCCGGCCATGACCTGATGCTGGAACGCGCGGCCCTGCCCGCGGTCCGCCGCGTCATCGCCTGGCTTGACCGGGTGGTTCCGGGCGCGTAATCCCCGCCGCGCCGGGCATCGCCCGGACGAGGGCCACCCGATGGTCGGGTCGCCACGCCGCTTCGCGAGGGTTCGCGCAGCGGCGCATTCGCATTTGGAGTGACACGTTTGTTCGAAGGCCTGTCCAGCAAGCTCGGCGCGGTGTTCGACCGCCTGCGCGGCCGTGGCGCGCTCTCGGAAGCCGATGTCACCGAGGCGCTGCGCGAAGTCCGCATCGCCCTGCTGGAAGCCGATGTCGCGCTGCCCGTCGCGCGCGACCTGATCAACCAGGTCCGCGAACGCGCCGTCGGGCAGGAGGTGATCCGCTCGGTGGCTCCCGGCCAGCAGGTCGTGAAGATCGTCAATGACGCGCTGATCGACGCCCTCGGCGGCAAGGACGCGACCGGCGGGCTGGATCTGGAAGCGCCGGCGCCGGTGGCGATCCTGATGGTCGGTCTGCAGGGTTCGGGCAAGACCACCACCTCGGGCAAGATCGCGCTGCGGGTGCGCACGCGGCTCAAGCGTCGCGTGCTGCTGGCCAGCCTGGACGTGCATCGCCCCGCAGCCCAGCAGCAGCTGGCCACGCTGGCCACCCAGGCCGAGGTGGTGTCGCTGCCCATTATGGCCGGGCAGATGCCGCTGGAGATCGCGGCTCGCGCGATGGATGTCGCGCGGCGCGAATTGTTCGATGTGGTGGTGCTGGACACCGCCGGCCGGCTGGCCATCGATGATGCGCTGATGGCCGAGGTGGCCGCGGTGAAGGCCGCGGTGAACCCGCACGAAACCCTGCTGGTGGTCGATGCCATGACCGGCCAGGACGCGGTCAACACCGCGCGCGCCTTCCAGGAGAAGGTGGGCGTCACCGGCATCGTCATGACGCGGGTGGATGGCGATGCCCGCGGTGGTGCGGCGCTGTCCATGCGCGCAGTCACGGGTGCGCCGATCAAGCTGCTGGGTGCCGGCGAAAAGCTGGATGCGCTGGAGGATTTCCACCCCGAGCGCATCGCCGGCCGCATCCTGGGCATGGGCGATATCGTGTCGCTGGTGGAGCGCGCGGCCGAGACGATCGATCGCGACGAGGCCGAGAAACTCGCGGCCCGCATGCAGAAGGGCCAGTTCACGCTGGAGGACTACGCCCAGCAGTTGCAGCAGATCGGCAAGATGGGCTCGCTGCAGGGCATTCTCGGCATGCTGCCGGGCGTGGCCAAGATCAAGGACCAGATCAAGGATGCGAATCTGGATGAGCGCATCCTGAAGCGCCAGGCGGCGATCATCTCCTCCATGACGCCCAAGGAGCGCCGCGCGCCGGACCTGATCAAGGCCAGCCGCAAGCGGCGCATCGCCGCCGGTTCCGGCGTGCAGGTGCAGGATGTGAACCGCCTGCTGAAGCAGTTCGACGACATGTCCGCGATGATGAAGCGGATGAACAAGATGGGCCAGAAGGGGATGATGCGGGGCGGTCTCGCCAGCCTGCTGCCTGGCCTTGGAAACAAGCGACCATTCTAGAAGGAAGACCAGTATGAGCCTGAAGATTCGCCTCTCGCGCGCCGGTGCCAAGAAGCGCCCCTATTACCACATCGTGGTGGCCGACAGCCGCAGCCCGCGCGATGGCCGCTTCATCGAGAAGGTCGGCGCCTACAACCCGATGCTGCCCTCCGACCATGCCGAGCGCATCCGCCTGGATGAAGAAGCGATCAAGGGCTGGCTGGGCAAGGGTGCTACCGCGACCGATCGCGTCGCGCGCTTCCTGGGCCGCGCCGGGCTGATCGCGATGCCCGCGATCCCCAAGCAGACCAAGCAGGCGATGCCGAAGAAGAAGGCGCAGGAGCGCGCGGCCGCGGCCGCCGCGGGCTGATTGCCCACCATCCTGATCGCCGAGCTGGGCCGCGCGCACGGCGTGCGCGGCCTGTTGCGACATCGCTGCTTCGGCGAACAGCCGGTCACGCATTACAACCCGCTGCAGGATGCCGCGGGGCGCGTCTTTGTGCTCCGCGCGCATGGCGAGGACCTGGTCTCCATCGATGGCGTGACCGACCGCAATGCGGCGGAAAAACTGACCGGCACCAAGCTGTTCATCGACCGCGCGCGGCTGCCCGCGCCGGATCAGGATGAATTCTATCTGGCCGATCTGATCGGCCTGTCCGCCTTCACCGCCGATGGCACGCCGCTCGGCATGGTGCGCGCGGTGGATGACCATGGCGCGGGCGCCTTCATCACCCTCTCGGGCCCGCCGGAGCGCCTGGTGCCCTTCACCCATGCCTGTGTGCCGGTGGTCGACGTGGCCGGCGGGCGCATCACGGTCGAATTGCCGGCCGAGACGGATGCGCGCCCGTGAGCTTCCACGCCACGGTGCTGACCCTGTTCCCCGAGATGTTTCCAGGGCCGCTCGGCCTCTCGCTGGCCGGCCGCGCGCTGCGCGATGGGCTGTGGTCGCTGGAGGCGCGCAACATCCGCGAACATGGGCTGGGGCGCCACCGCCAGGTCGATGACACGCCTTTCGGTGGCGGTGCGGGCATGGTGCTGCGGCCGGATGTGCTGGATGCGGCGCTGGCTGCCGCCGAGCCAGGCGCGCGGCCGGTCCTGTGCCTGACACCGCGCGGCGCGCCGCTGACCCAGGCGATGGTGCGCGAATGGTCGGCCGGGCCCGGCCTGGTGCTGCTCTGCGGCCGCTATGAGGGGATGGACCAGCGCGTGATCGAGGCACGTGGCATGACCGAGGTATCGGTCTGCGATGCGGTGCTCTCAGGCGGCGAATTGGGCGCGCTGGTGGTGCTGGATGCCTGCGTGCGGCTGCTGCCTGGCGTGATGGGCGGCGCGGAGAGCGCGGTCGAGGAAAGCTTCTCCGCGGGCCTGCTGGAATACCCGCAATACACGCGCCCCGCAGAATGGGAGGGGCGAACAGTGCCGCCCGTGCTGCTCTCGGGCGATCATGCGGCGGTGGCGCGCTGGCGGCGCGAGCAGGCGGAAACCGCCACGCGCACGCGCCGGCCGGAATTGTGGAACGCATTCCTAGAAAGCTCTAAGACTGGTCTTGCGTAAGGCGCGGCCGTCGCATATACGCCGCCGACCGAAGGGATTTGACCGATGAACCTGCTGCAGCAATTCGACGCCGAACAGAAGGCGAAGCTTGTCGCCACCCGCCCGATTCCCGAATTCGCGCCCGGCGATACGCTGCGCGTGATGGTGAAGGTGGTGGAAGGTGAGCGCACCCGCACCCAGGCGTTTGAAGGCGTGGTCATCGCGCGTTCGAACCGTGGGCTGCATTCCAATTTCACCGTGCGCAAGCTGTCGTATGGTGAGGGCGTGGAACGTGTGTTCCCGCTGCATTCGCCGGCGATCGCGGAACTGGTGGTGGTGCGTCGCGGCAAGGTGCGTCGCGCGAAGCTCTATTACCTGCGTGGCCGCACCGGCAAGTCGGCGCGTATCGCGGAGAAGCTTGGCCTGAAGGCCGGCGCCGCGACGGCCGCCGAAGCCAAGGAGTGATGCGCGCCGGGGGGCCACGCCCCCCGGCCCATTCGCATTGACGGCGCCCAGGTGGGGCCAACCCCCGCGCGCCATGAGATGGCTCTCCTCCGCATGCTGCGGAGAGACATCTCAAGCCGCTGTTGAGAGGCCGATTCACCGATCAGGCTGAATCAGCCTGATCGGATCGGACTCTGCCCCGGGGGGAAGCCATGGCACGCACTTTGTTCGACAAAATCTGGGACGCCCATGTGGTGGAGCGCCTGGAGGACGGCACCGCGCTGCTCTACATCGACCGGCATCTGGTGCATGAAGTCACCAGCCCGCAGGCCTTCGAGGGCCTGCGCGCCGCGGGCCGGCCGGTGCGCCGGCCGGATGCGACCATCGCGGTGGTGGACCACAACATCGCCACCGACGGCTCGCGCCGCACCGGCATCGAGGACCCCGAGAGCCGATTGCAGGTCGAGACGCTGGAGAAGAACGTCGCGGCCTTTGGCGTGCCCTATATCCCGCTGCTGGATGACCGGCAGGGCATCGTGCATGTGATCGGGCCGGAGCTGGGCCTGTCTCTGCCGGGCATGACCATCGTCTGCGGCGACAGCCACGCCTCCACGCATGGCGCGATGGGGGCGCTGGCCTTCGGCATCGGCACCTCCGAAGTGGAGCATGTGCTGGCCACGCAGACCGTGCTGCAGAAGCCCGCCAAGAACATGCGCGTCACCGTCAACGGCCGGCTTCCGGTCGGCTGCACGGCGAAGGACATCACACTCGCGGTCATCGGCAAGATCGGCACCGCGGGCGGCACCGGCCATGTCATCGAATTCGCCGGCGAGGCGATCCGCGCGCTCGACATGGC
>JAIXVH010000202.1 GCA_027483125.1 Acetobacteraceae bacterium
GCAGGACACCCCGCGCGCGATCGGTGGCGGCGGCGGGACGCTTGGCGGCTCCGCCGCGGGTGGCCTTGGCGGCTCCGCCGCGGGTCGCCCGGTGGACGAAATCGGCATCACGCCCGCCGACCAGCAGGCCTTCGGCACCGCGCTGGTCGAGGTGAACCGCGCCTGGTCCGCGCAGGATGTGCCGGCGCTGCAACGCCTCGCCACGGCCGAGATGATGAGCTTCTTCCGCGATGACGGCCTGGCGCTGGAAGCCCGCGGCTGGCGCAACGAGACCAGCGATATCCGCCTGGAACAGGCCGATGTGGCGGAAGCCTGGAACGAAGGCGCGCGCGACTACGCGACCGTGGCGCTGAAGTTCAGCCTGATCGACGTCACCCGGCGCGTGGCCGATGGCGCGGTGATGGAAGGCAGCCCGACCGAACGCCAGACCACGACCGAACTCTGGACCTTCGTGCGCGTCCAGGGCGGCCCCTGGATGCTGAGCGCCATTCAGCAGACGGGCTGATCACCCGCACGCGATGCGTCGAGGCATTTTGGCCGAGACGTTGAATCGCCTGCGCAGCCCGCACCCGATCCGGCCAGGCCTGGGCCTGGCCGGTGATTCGCCGGCGTCACCTATGGCAGCATCACCCGGATCGGGTGGGGCGCATCCTCCACCCGGAGGGGCAATTGGCCGGCGGCATCGCCATCGGCCTGGGCGGGGATATCCCCGCCCGCCAGCGCCACCACCGAAGCCCGGTGCAGGCTGGCACCCGGCACCCGATGCAGCAGGTGCAGCGGCAGCGCCGCACCAGCCAGCATGGCGCCCGCCACGCCGCCATGGCGGAACACCAGCACCGAGAAGCCCGGCGCCAGCGGCGATGCCCCCGGCAGCGCGCGGAACCGCCCGGCATAGAACCGCCCCTTGCCGATGATCACGCTCGCGGCATCGCGCGGGATGGCACCATCCAGCGCCACCGAGATGCGCGGGAAGGCATAGCGCCGCATCTGCCGCGCGCTTTCCAGCACATAGGCGCCCTTGCCCAGGCGGCGCTTTTCCTCCGGCCGCAGCGCATGCACCACGGCGGCGTCAAAACCCGCGCCCAGCATCTGCACGAAGAGCCGTGTCGAGCCATCGGCATAGCGCGCCAGGCCCGGGAAGATCGGCACCGCGCGGCCCGAGAGCAGCAGCCGCGCCGCCGGTTCCGGGCGAATCGGCACCCCCAGCTCATGCGCCAGAACATTGGCGGTGCCCAGCGGCAGCAGGCCCAGATTCGTGCGGCTGCCGGCAATGCCGCCGGCAACCTCGGCGATGGTGCCATCGCCGCCGGCGGCGACCACCAGCGCGGCCCCGCGCGCCGCCGCCTCGGCCGCGATGCGCGCGGCATGGCCGGGGGCCAGTGTCTCGGCCAGTTCCACCGCAGCGCCGCCGGCGCGCAGCACCCGCAGCGCCGCGGCCAGACGGGTTCGCCGCGCACGGCCCGCGGTCGGGTTGAAAATGATCAACATGGCGCTGCTGTGATGCCCCAAAGTGGCGATTCGGTTGCGGCAAGAAGACCTGTGCATGACAATGCCCGCGCGGGACGCATCACTCCACAGGCACCCATGCGCTTATCACGCAAGCTTCACGCGAAACGGTCCTTCACGCGGCTATTCCCCGCCCATGCTACGCGGAGATTTGGGGGCGATGCAGCACGGGCAGACAACCACTTTCCATCGGAGTGTCTTCATTTCCGATCTGCATCTGGGCACGCGCGGATGCCGCAGTGATTTCCTGATCGATTTCCTCAAGCGCACCGAATGCGAACACCTCTATCTGGTGGGCGACATCGTCGATGGCTGGCGCTTGCGCAAATCCTGGTACTGGCACGCCGAATTCGACGAGGTGCTGCGCCTGATCCTGGAAAAGGCCGAGCGCGGCACGCGCATCACCTACATCCCCGGCAATCATGACGAGATGTTCCGCCAGTGGCTCGGGCTGCAGGTGGCCGGCATCACCATCCGGCGCGAGGCGGTGCACCAGGCGGCTGATGGCAAGCGCTACCTGGTCATCCATGGCGATGAGTTCGACGGCGTGATCCGCTACGCCAAGTTCCTCTCCTATCTGGGGGACTGGGCCTACGACACGGCGCTGGTCATCAACCGCTGGTTCAACGCCGCGCGCATCAAGCTCGGCTACCCCTATTGGTCGCTCTCGGCCTGGCTGAAACGTCAGGTGAAGGAGGCGGTGAAGGCGATCGACCGCTTCGAGACCGCACTTGCGAATGAGGCGCGCCGCCAGGGCCTGAACGGCGTGATCTGCGGCCATATCCACCACGCCGAAATGCGCGATGTGCAGGGCGTGATGTACATGAATGACGGCGACTGGGTGGAAAGCTGCACCGCGCTGGTCGAGGAAGCCGATGGCCGCTTCCGCCTGATCGACTGGGCCGCCGAGAACCGCCTCTCCATGTGGCGCAGCCAGGCCGAGCCGGTGCCGGCTTGAGCGAGGCCGACACATTGGTGCGCCCGGCCGCCGCCGCCGCGCCCCTGCGCCTGCTGGTCGTCAGCGATGCCTGGAAGCCGCAGGTCAATGGCGTGGTGCGCACCCTGGCCACGGTGGCCGATGAACTGCGCGCCGAGGGCGATGCGGTGGAGGTGATCGGCCCCGATCGTTTCCCCACCATGCCCATGCCGAGCTACCCGGAAATCCGGCTCGCGCTGCTGCCACGCCTCAAGCTCGCGCGCATGGTCGATGCCTTCGGACCCACCGCCGTGCACATCGCCACCGAAGGCCCGCTGGGCTGGGCGATGCGCCGGCTGTGCCGCCGCCGGCGCTGGCCCTTCACCACCAGCTTCCACACCCGCTTTCCGGAATATCTCCAGGCCCGCACCGGCCTGCCGCCGCGGCTGGCCTGGGCGCTGCTGCGCCGC
>JAIXVH010000429.1 GCA_027483125.1 Acetobacteraceae bacterium
AGGCCGGCGAGATGGCGACGGGACAGCATTGATGGGGTTCTCCGATGGTGAGGCGATGTTGGGCGTCAGGCGGCACAGGCCGCCGGGGAACATCGCCGCCGGCATGCGGAGATCGGCATTATACGAATCTGAAGCGTGTAATGCGTAGGGCAATTCTGGTCATAATGCACATTTCGTAAAGTGCTTTTTTCTTGACTCACTTTTTTAGGATGTGTTTTATCGCCCAGCGCAATCCGCAGCGGCACCCAAGGAGCACACCACCATGTCGTCGGCCCAAGCCATCATGGCGATCGCAAGCGAAGCCCCGGGGCTGCTGCCCTGGGCCGCCGGTGTGGCCGGGCTGTGGCTGAACGCCGCCTGGCCGCCCGAGCCGGAGGCACAGGAATGGGCCGTCACCCTTGGCGGCTGGGTGTGATGCGCAACGCGCAACCCTTCGCGCACCCGGCCATACCGGCCGCGCATGGCGACTTCCTGGCGGGCTGTCGGCGCGGCTGATTCTGCCCCGCACGCCCTTCAACCCACCTGGCGCCGCAGCGCGCCCACAGGATCTCCCATGCGCCGTTCCACACCCATCAGCGATGCAGGCCGCCTGATCGCCATTGCCGCCGAGACCGACCGCGACTGGTTCCTCATCGCCATCGATCCGCGGCTCGACGAGCTCGACCGCGCGCATTTTCCCTCCGCAGCTGAGGCCGAGCGCGTGGCGCGCGGCTATCTGCGGCGGAACCATCCGGTTCTGGCGATGGGGTCCTGCTGACACCTGCATCCGCCCCACCAACTCCGCCCGTCGCCGGCGGAGAGGCCCGCAAGGGCTTGCTGAAGGCGACATCGTGTGACTGGCGTTTCCTCCCAAACTGGCCGGGGCCTGTGTGCCCCGGCGCCTTTTGGCGGCGGCGCCGAGGATACGAGCCACCCCGCATGATCGCAGATCTGCTTTGGCTGGGCGTGGCGCTGGACCATGTCGAGGTCACGGTCGAGGCGCAGATCGACCAGCGCGCCGGCGCGCCAGGCCATGACGTGACGCTGCGCGAACCGCATGGCATCACCTACACCGTGCATGTGCAGGGCGCGGAAAGCGACGAGGCGTTGTGCCGCGTGCACCAGGCCGTGGAACGGCTGTGCCCGATCTTGAACCTGCTGCGCAACCCGCAGGCGATCCGCGGCAGCTTCTGGCGCCCGCCCGCCAATGTCGAGGCATTTTCCTGAGGCAGCGCGCGGCCACGGTGACCGGCCGCGGGGTGCCGCATAAGCTCCTGAGAGTCGCCGCCAGAGGACCAGAATGCCCGAACGCCAATTGCACCTCGGCGCCTTCATGCGCCCCGTCACCATCCACACCGGCAGCTGGCGCTGGCCGGGCGCCTGGGCGGACGCGAATTTCTCCTTCCCCAAGCTCAAGGCGCTGATCCAGCGGCTGGAGGCGGCGAAGTTCGACGCCTTCTTCATGGCCGACCACCTGGCGCTGCTGAACATGCCCATCGAGGCACTGCGGCGCAGCCACACCGCGACCAGCTTCGACCCGCTGACGCTGCTGCCCGCACTCGCCGCGGTGACCGAGCGCATCGGGCTGATCGCCACCGCCAGCACCACCTATAACGACCCCTATCACGTGGCGCGGAAATTCGCCTCGCTGGACCATATCTCGAACGGCCGCGCGGGCTGGAACCTGGTGACCACCGCCAACCCCGATGCCGCGCAGAATTTCGGCCATGACGTGCACATGGCCCATGGCGAACGCTACAAGCGCGCGCGCGAATTCTACGACGTTGTCACCGGGCTGTGGGACAGCTTCGCCGATGACGCCTTCATCCGCGACCAGGAGAGCGGCATCTTCTGGGACCCGGCGCGCATGCATGTGCTGAACCATGAGGGGCCGGAGTTGCGCGTGCGCGGGCCGCTGAATGTCGCGCGGCCGGTGCAGGGCTGGCCGGTGATCGTGCAGGCCGGCGCCAGTGACGCAGGCCGGCAGATCGGCGCGGAGACGGCCGAGATGATCTTCGCCGCCGGTGGCCCCATCGCCGATGCCCAGGCCTTCTACGCTGATGTGAAGGGCCGCGCGCAGCGCGCCGGGCGCAACCCCGAGCACATCAAGATCCTCCCCGGCGCGCTGGTGGTGGTGGGCGACACGGTGGACCAGGCGCGGGCCAAGCGCGCGCAGCTGGATGCGCTGGTGCACTACGAGAGCGCGATCGGGTCGCTGTCATCGGCGCTCGGCGTAAATGCGCGCGGCTTCGACCCCGACGGCCCGCTGCCCGACATCCCTGAGACCGAGGCCGGGAAGTCAGGCCGCGAGCGCGCGATCAGCCTGGCGCGGCGCGAGGGGCTGACGGTGCGCCAGCTGGCCCAGCGCATCGGCGGCTACGCGGGTGCGGCCTTCATCGGCACGGCAGCCACCATCGCGGATGCGATGGAGGAATGGCTCGAGACGCGGGCCTGCGACGGCTTCAACATCATGTTCCCCAATGTGCCTGCGGGGCTTGAGGAATTCTGCGACCTGGTGGTGCCGGAATTGCAGCGACGCGGCCTGTTCCGCAGGGAATACGCGGGCACGACGCTGCGCGAGCATCTCGGGCTGCCGCGGCCCGAAAACCGGTTCTTCGCGCGGCGTTAGCGCAGGGATGCCGCTGAGACCCGGTCTCAGCGGCAAGCTGCTTCAGCCGAACATATCGGCCGTGATGCTGCCATACCAGGCATCGGCGTAGAGCGCTTCCAGCCGCCGCTGCTCGGGCAGGTCGCCGCGTGGCGAGACGCCGCCGGAATTGGGCGTCTCGACAAAGCCCGTGCGCTCGGCATTGGGGCGGAACACGCCCACGATGGAGATGCCGTATTCAGCGCCCACATGGCTGTAGCAGGTGTTGAAATAGACCGGCGCGGGGGGCGGTGCCTCGCCACGCAGCAGGGCAGCAATGGCCGCCACCGCCTGCTTGGCCGTGCTGTTCGCGACATAGCCCGATTTGGGCATCGGCGGCGCGATGGTGGCATCGCCGATCACATGGATGCCGGGCACGCGGCGGCTTTCGAAGGTCAGGCTGTCCACCGGCACCCAGCCGCTCTCATTGGCAAGCCCGGCCGAGATGGCGATGCCGCCGGCCGATTGCGGCGGAATCACATTGCCCACATCCACCCGGTGCCGCACGCCGAACTCGCTCTCGAACACCCGCGCGGCGGGGTCCACGCGCAGGATGCGGCCGTCGCGATTGGCCGGAATCCAGTCGATCATGCCGGGGTAGAGCGCGTTCCAGGCATCCTGAAACAGGCCCTGCTTGCTGAAGGCGTTCTTGGTATCGAAGGCCAGGATCTTCGCGCGCGGCTTGTGACGCTTGAGGTAGCTGGCGATCATGCTGATCCGCTCATAGGGGCCGGGCGGGCAGCGGAAGGGGTTGTCGGGGATGGCCAGGCCCACCACGCCGCCATCGGGCAGCGCTTCCAGCTGGCGGCGCAGCAGCAGGGTCTGCTGGCCCTCGCCGGGCACCCAGGCATGCGGGAAGATCGCCTCGGCGGCCTGATCATAGCCCTCGATCGCGCCATAGCGCAGCGCGATGCCGGGCGAGACGATCAGCCGGTCATAGGCAACGCTCGCCCCGCCACGCAGCCGCACCGTGCGCGCCGTGGGATCGATCGCATCCGCCCAGTCATGGATCACGCGCGCGCCGCGCGCGGCGAGCCGCTCATAGCCGAAGGAGATGCTGTTCAGATCGCGCAGCCCGGCCAGAAGAAGGTTTCCGTATGGGCAGGTGACGAAGCGCGTCTTGGGTTCGATCAGCGTGACATCGAGCCAGGGATATTGGCGGCGGGCGAAATTGGCAGCCGAGGCGCCACCAAAGCCGCCACCGATGATGACAAGCCGCGCGGCCGGGGCCTGCGCGAAGGCCGGCGCGGTCAGCAGCGCGGGAATGCCGGCGCCCAGCGCGCGGCGGGTGATGCGGGACATGGCGGTGCTCCTCAACGGCGGCTGGCGAGATATTCGGCGATGGCGGCGATTTCCGCGTCGGAATAACCGCGGGCGATGCGGCCCATGATGGTCGCGGGGCGTTCATTGGCGCGGAAGGCGTTCATCTGCGCCACGATCGTGGCGGCGGGGACGCCGGCGATGCCGGGCGTGGCTTCCTGCCCGGCGGCGTTGGGGCCATGGCAGCCGGCGCAGGCCTGGGCCAGCAGCGGGCCATTGGCTGCCAGCGCGGGCGCTGCAAGGGTTGCGAAGGCCAGAAGGCACAGGCGGATCATGCGGGGTTTCCTGTCGGGTGGTTGAAGGTATCGAGCCAGCCGGCTTCGCGCATACGCGACGCCAAGCCATGAATGACCTCGGCAGGCCTGGCGCCGGCCGCGCGCAGGCGCTGCCGTTCGGCGGCCAATGCCTCCAGCCGGTCCTCCCATTCCGGCCCGAAGGCGGCTTCCAGCCTGGCCCGCAACGCGGCGGCGAGCGCAGGCGCCCGGCCGCCGGTCGAGACCGTCAGCAGCAGCTCACCACGCCGCACCAGCGCGGGCACATGCATGTCGCACAATTCTGGCACATCCTCGATATTGACGGGAATGCCGCGTGCGCGGGCGGCGGCGGCGAGCCATTCGGCACATGCGCCTGGCAGCCCTGCGCCGAAAACCAGGCGCTGGCCATCCAGCATGGCGGGTTCCGGCCTGCCGGGCACCAGCGTCAGCCGGCGGATCCCGGCCGCTTCCAGCAGTGCGCGGCGCTTGGCGAAGGCCGGCCCGCTGCCTGCCAGCAGCGTGGGCGTATCAGGCAGGAAGACCAGCGGCAGCATCAGGCGGCCACCGGCAGGGCGCGCAGCGCGTCCACGCCCAGGCGGGCGCAGAAATCGCCGAAGCCTTCGCCTGGCTCACGACCGGCGGCCCAGGCGGCGATGGCGGGTGCGAGGGTCGCACCAATGCGCTCCAGCGGCACCTTGTCGGCCAGCGGGAAGTTCAGCCGGCTGCCGGCGAAATCCCCGCCCACGAACAGGGTGTAAAGGCCAGGCGCGCGGCCCACCACGCCGATATCGCCCTGATAGGGCCGGGCGCAGCCATTGGGGCAGCCGGTCAGGCGCAGCGAGATGCGTTCGCCCAGCAGGCCGTAACGGGCGAGTTCAGCCTCGACCTGGGCCAGCACGGGGGCGCGCACGCGCTCGCCCTCGGCCAGGGACTGGCCGCAGCTGGGCAAAGCGACGCAGGCCAGCATGTGCCGCCCGACCGGCGTGTAGTCGGTCGCCGGGCGGATGCCATGCGCGGCCAAAACCGCGTCCAGCGCGGCGCGGTCGGCCGGTGCCACATCGGCCAGCAGCAGGTCCTGGCCGGGTGTGGCCACCAGGTTGATGGCAAAGCGCGCAATGGCTTCGCGCAGCGCCACCCGCAGCGGGCCGGCGACGCGACCGGCCGGCACATGCAGGCCCAGCCAGAACCGGCCATCGCCCTGGTCGTGCCAGCCCATATGGTCGGGGATGGACAGGCGCGGCAGGGCGGGTGCGGGGCGCAGTTCGCGGCCCAGATCGGCCGAGAGGGCGGCGCGCGCCCATGCCACGCCGCGTTCGGCCATCACGTATTTGATGCGCGCATGTTTGCGGTCTGTCCGGTCGCCATGGTCGCGGTGCAGGCGGACCACGGCTTCGGCCACCTCCAGCACCTCGTCAGGGCCGATCAGCGCCACGGCATCGGCGATGCGCGGGAAGGTGGCGGGCTTGTTGTGGGTCATGCCCATGCCGCCACCGATGGTCACGATCCAGCCTTCGGGATGCCAGAGAAAACCCAGGTCATTGGCCAGGATGTCGGGCGTGTTGTCGTCTGGATGGGCGAGCGCGATCTTGAACTTCCGCGGCAGGTAGGTGGGGCCGTAGAGCGGTTCCTGCTCGGGGGCGGTCACCGCCTCCTCGCCCAGGAAGATCTCGTGATGCGCGCGGGAGCGCGGCAGGAGCGCTGTGGAGAGGCGATGCGCCTCCTCGCGCAGGCGAGCATGGATGGCGTCGGCGCGCGGGGCCGGCGTGGTGACCACATTGCGCACCACATCACCGCAGGCGGCCAGCGTGGTGAGAAGGGCCGCATCGATCTCGGCGATGGCGGCGCGCAGATTACCCCGTTTTATGGCGTGAAATTGAACGCCCTGCCGGGATGTTATACGCAACGTACCGTCGGCATGGCTGTCGGCCAGGGCATCCAGCGCCAGCCATTGCGCACCGGTCAGCCGGCCCGCGGGCATGCGCACGCGGACCATGAAGGACCAGTCCTTGTCCTGCCCGGCCTGCTTGCGTTCGGTGGCGCTGTCGCGGTCGAACTGCTCGTAAGTGCCGTGGAATTTCAACAGGGTATAGGCTGCTTCCGAGAGGCCGCCGCGGGCCTCGGGCTGCGCGAGTTCAACGGCCAGGGGACCGCGAAGGCCCTCGGATGCGGCCTTGATTCCTTCGGCTGCGCTGTGGGTCATTATAAATACCGCGTTTGTGCTGGACATTCTTTCAGCACGACTCTACGACTCACGCAATACGTATGTGGAATCGATCATGTCCCTCGACCAAACCTCCCTGCTCGCGCGTGATCACTTCCCCCAAGGCGAGGTCTGGCTGGTCGGCGCCGGCCCGGGCGATCCGGGACTGCTGACGCTGCGCGCCGTCCAGGCGCTGGCTCAGGCGGACCTGATCCTGCACGACAGCCTCGCCAGCCGCGCGGTGCTGCGGCACGCCAGGCCCGGTGCCGAGATCATCGCGGTGGGCAAGCGCAAGGGCGCGGCCCCGGTGCCGCAGGCGCGCATCAACCAGCGCCTGGTGGAGGGCGCGCGCGCCGGGCTGCGCGTGCTGCGCCTGAAAGGTGGCGATCCCTTCGTCTTCGGCCGCGGTGCCGAGGAAGCGCGGGCCTGCCAGGCCGCCGGCATTGCATGGCGCGTCATCCCGGGCGTCTCCGCCGGGATGGCCGCGCCGGCGGCAGCCGGCATCGCCTTGACGCAGCGCGGCGTGGCGCAGGCCGTGACCTTCATCACCGCGCATGACGAAGCCGGCGATCTGCCCGGGCTGGATTGGGCGGCGCTGCCGGGCACCATTGCCGCCTTCATGGCGCTGTCGCGGCTGGATGAACTGGCGCTGCGCCTGATCGCGGCGGGGCGCTCGGCCGCGACGCCGGTCGCGGTCATCGCGAGCGCCACGCTGGCCGGCCAGGTGACGCTGCGCAGCACGCTCGGCGCCTGCAGCCTCGCGGTACGGCGCGCCGTGCTGCCGGGCCCGGCGCTGGTGGTGATCGGTGATGTGGCGGCCATGGAGTTGGCCACGCCCATGCCAGCGGCTGCGGCGCGGCGGCATGCTTGACGATGCGTCCCAACGCGCAACGAGCGAGGAGCCAGACATGATCATGGACGCGGAAACCTGGGTGTCGGCGCGCGCCCTGCTGCTGTTGACCGCCGGCACCTTCCTGCTGCTGGCCCTGCTGGCGGCGCTGACGCACCTCTGATCGGAGTGGCCTGCTACCGGTTTGGTGGAGAGGGAGATAAGGCTTTCCAACCCTATCGGAGGTCCCCATGCGACGACGGGTATTCTGCGCGACCTTCGAATCACGAATTGCATTGTATATATATCAAATAATATGAGCCATCAATTCGCGTCTATCATAATATTATTGCCAGACCAAAATATTTATGTATAATATATGCGTTCGATGAATTATCGAATAAACCGCAAAATGCGTAGAATTACAATGACAGACAGCCCTTGCGCTGCTGACGCGCTTTTGCGCGTGGATGTTGATGATGTGGTTCAACTCAACGAGGATTTGTACTTGCTGACGCGCCAGCTTGCGATGGCGGCTCGCGTTCATGCGAATGAGTGCGAGCATGCGGTGGCGGAGGATGACGCAACGCTGAACCGGATGGCGACATCCTGGCGGGCGGCGAATGGCATGCTGGCTGAGGCTGCACGGGCTGCAGAGGCCTTGCAGTCGCGAGCCAGTGTGCAGTTGCGGCAGGTTTGCCGGGCGGTTCGTGCGAGCCAGTCGGCTGCGCAGCCAGAGACGTGACCAGGGGCCCCACCGAGTGATCGGTGGGGCCTTTGGTCGTTGATGGGCGCTGTTTTTTGGTTGTGGCGCGGCGATCGCCATGAAACTGGTGCTGAGCGAGCCGGCGAGCACGGCTGCGCGGCGCGCCCTGCCCCCGGACTGAAAATTCCTCTTGCGCGGATGGTGTATCCGGCGACCATGAGAACGGGGTGCAGTCGGATCGCCCCTATCCCTCTGATTCTGAACGATCGCGCTTTGGCGGTGCCGGCGATGCCGCACTGGCTGATGATGCGCGGGCCAAGCCCTCGGCTGAGGTGCTGGCGGCATTGGTGCGTGGCATGGCTCGCCGGTTGGCCCGCGGGGCGTTCGCAGCAGCGGCGCCCGTCGTGGCGATGCCGCTGACCTCCGAGGGTGATGCCTCGTGAGTGGCGGGCGGGCGAGCTTTGCGTTGCCTTTGGATGTGCAGCGTCGCTTTGACGAGATCGGCGAGGCTGATGAGCCTGTGACCCTGCCCCCTGGAATGTCCCTGCTTTGAAGTAGAGTCCGTCAACAGGAGACGGACGATGAAGCGATCGAGGTTCACGCAGGAGCAGATTATCGGGGTGCTCAAGGAGCATCAGGCTGGCGCCACGGCGGCGGACTTGTGCCGCAAGCACGGCATAAGCGACGCGACGTTCTACACATGGCGCTCGAAATACGGCGGGATGGAAGTGTCGGACGCCCGCAAGCTGAAGGGGCTGGAGGACGAGAACGCCCGGCTGAAGAAGCTGCTGGCGGAATCCATGCTCGACGTTTCGACGCTGCGGGAGATGTTGGCAAAAAACTTCTGACGCCTGGCTCACGGCGGAATGCCGTGACCTGGGCGATCCGGGAGAAAGCCTATTCGCAACGTCGCGCCTGCGGCCTGGTGGGCATGGCGCCGCGGATCTACCGCTACGCGTCGCGGCGGCCCGACGATGAGGGGCTGCGCGAGCGGTTGCGGGCTCTGGCCGGAGAGCGGCGGCGGTTCGGCTATCGCCGCCTGCACATTCTGCTGGCGCGGGAGGGGCATTGCGTGAACCACAAGAAGCTGTTTCGGCTGTATCGGGCGGAGCGGCTCGGCGTGCGCAAACGAGGTGGCCGCAAGCGCGCCCTGGGCACCCGCGCGCCGATGGCGTTGCCGCAGGGCGTGAACCAGCGCTGGTCGCTGGATTTGGTCTCCGACGCGCTGGACTGTGGGCGCCGGTTCCGGGTCCTGGGCGTGGTGGACGACTTCACGCGCGAGTGCCTGGCGCTTGTGGTGGACACGTCGCTGTCAGGGCTACGGGTCGGTCGGGAACTCGATCGGATCGCGGCGTTGCGTGGCGCGCCTGCCATGATCGTCAGCGACAATGGGACGGAGCTGACCTCCAACGCCATGCTGCGGTGGCAAGCCAGGACCGGGGTGCTGTGGCACTATATCGCGCCCGGCAAGCCGCAGCAGAACGGGTTCGTGGAGAGCTTCAACGGCCGGTTCCGCGATGAATGCTTGAACGAACACCTGTTCGGCAGCCTGTCTGCCGCACGCCGGATCATCGAAGCCTGGAGGATCGACTACAACACGCAACGCCCGCACACGAGCCTGAACGGGCTCACCCCCAACGCCTTTGCAGCCCGCCCCGCGCAGGGGCATATACAGAACAGACTCTGCTCATAAACGAGGACAACTTGGGGGCAGGGTCAGCTGCGCCATCTGGCCGGAGAGGCTGACCTGGAAGGGAGCGGATGCGGGTTTGTCCGCCAGTGAACCGCCATTCGGTGCAGCCCTTACTAGGGCGGCGTCAACACCGTTTGCGTGTGCAGCACCGAGGTGGTTTGAGATCGGCGGGGTCATGGTCGGAGGCTCAACAGAGAGGCATGTATTGATTTTATATTGATACCCAAAACGTGAACACTGAGAACCCCCCCGCCCGAACTGATGCGTTCGCCTGGAGATCGGATATACCGCGCAAGTCTGTGACCAATGCGTCTTGGCAAGCGGGTTAGCCAAGTAACGTCCTCACGCGCATCATAGGCAGTTCCGGAGGCGTCGACGCAGTGGACTTCTTCGCAGCGGCGCGCTTTTGTCCGCGTCAGGCCGTCCAACACGCAGCCCGTCAACGACGCTGGAGGTCCCGCGTATTGCTTCTCCCGCAACTCCAGCGTCTCGAGGCAGAGGCCATCACCATCCTGCGCGAAGCCTGGGCCGCCTTTCGCGCGCCCGTCCTGCTGTATTCGGCCGGCAAGGACAGTTCCGTCGTGCTGCATCTGGCACGCAAGGCCTTCGCGCCCGGCCCCATGCCCTTCCCATGCCTGCACATCGCCACGGGTTGGGATTTTCGCGAGGTGCTGGAGTTTCGTGACAGGCGCGCGGCGGAACTGGGCCTGAACCTTCTGGTCCACACCAACCCAGACGGCCTCGCCCGCGGCATCAACCCGATCGACAGCGGCAGCCAGGTCCATATGAATGTCATGGGCACCGAGGCGTTGAAGCAGGCGCTCGACATGCATGGCTTCGATGCCGCGATCGGCGGTGCCCGCCGCGACGAGGAAAAGGCCCGCGCCAAGGAGCGCATCTTCAGCCACCGCACCGCCGGCCATGCCTGGGAGCCACGACACCAGCGGCCGGAACTCTGGGGCCTCTACAACACACGTATCGGGCCCGGCGAAAGCATGCGCGTCTTCCCATTGTCGAATTGGACCGAGTTCGATGTCTGGGATTACATCGCCGCGGAGAACATCCCGATCGTGCCGCTATACTTGGCGGCCGAGCGCCCTGTCGTGCGTCGCGGCGGCATGCTCATCATGCGCGATGATGAGCGGATGCCGCTCGAACCGGGCGAGCAGGTCGAAACACGATGGGTACGCTTTCGCACCATGGGTGATTGGCCGCTGACCGCCGCCCATGACAGCCGGGCCGAAACGCTCGGGCAGATCACGCATGAACTGCGCGAGAGCCGCACCAGCGAACGCGCCGGCCGCCTGATTGACCGCGACCAGGAAGCCTCGATGGAGCGCAAGAAGCGCGAGGGCTATTTCTGATGCGTGACCTGCTGCGCGTGCTGACCTGCGGCTCGGTCGATGATGGCAAGTCCACACTAATCGGCCGGCTCTTGTACGAGACGCGGGCGATCATGGACGACACCTTTGCCAGCCTGTCGCAGGACAGCCGCCGGCACGGCACCACCGGGGAGGATGTGGACCTGGCGCTGCTGGTCGATGGGCTGGAGGCCGAGCGCCAGCAGGGCATCACCATCGATGTCGCCTACCGCTACTTCGGCACGGCAGCGCGCAGTTTCATCCTGGCCGACACGCCCGGCCACGAGCAGTACACGCGCAACATGGCGACAGGCGCCTCGAACAGCGACCTGGCGGTGATCCTGGTCGATGCCCGCAAGGGCGTGCTGTCGCAAACCAGGCGGCATGCCAGCATCTGCTCACGCCTGGGCATCCGCCACGTGCTGCTGGCCATCAACAAGATGGATCTGGTGGGATTCGATGAGGCCGTGTTCGCAGGCATCGTCCAGGATTGGGAGCGCTTCGCGGCGGGGCTGGGCTTCGTCGCGGTGCAGGCCGTTCCCGTCTCGGCGCGCTTTGGGGACAATGTCACCGCGCGCTCGGCCCAGACGCCCTGGTACCAAGGCCCCACCGTCCTGGAGCATCTCGAGACCGCACAGGTGGATGACGATGCTATCGCACGGCCCTTTCGCCTGGCCGTGCAGTGGGTCAATCGTCCAGACCAGCATTTCCGCGGTTATGCGGGCAGCATCGCATCCGGCACGCTGCGTCTCGGGGACGCTGTTCTGGTGGCGGCATCCGGGCGGCAAAGCCAGGTGACCAGGATCCTGGGGCCCGATGGAGATCGCACCAGCGCCAGCGCCGGCGAGGCGGTGACCATCTGCCTGGCCGACGAATTGGACATCGCGCGCGGCGATTTGCTGGCCGCACCCACCGCGCGCCCGCAGGTGGCGGATCAATTCGCGGCGGAAGTGATCTGGATGGATGAGGCGCCGCTGCTGCCGGGGAGGCAGTACCTGGCGCGCATCGGCCACCTCTGGATCAGCGCCTCGGTCACGGCCATCAAGTACCGGCTGGATGTGACGACGCTGGCGCACCAGCCGGCGCGACAACTGGCGATGAATGAGATCGGGCTGTGCAACCTGGCGCTGGTCGGTCGCGCGGCCTTCGATCCTTATGCCGAGAACCGCGCGACAGGCGGTTTCATCCTGGTGGACCGCGACAGCAACCGCACGGTTGCCGCCGGCATGATCGCCTTCGGGCTGTGGCGCGCCAACAACATCTCCCCCGAGGGGCTGCTGGTGGACAAGGCCGCGCGCGCAGCGCTCAAGCGCCAGACGCCCAAGGTGCTGTGGTTCACGGGGCTGTCCGGCTCGGGGAAATCGACCATCGCCAAGCTGGTCGAGCAGGCTTTGCATCAGCAGGGACAGCACACCTACCTGCTGGATGGCGACAATCTGCGCCATGGGCTGAACCGGGATCTGGGCTTCACCGATGCTGATCGGGTGGAGAATATCCGTCGCGTGGGCGAGGTTGCGCGGCTGTTCGCCGATGCCGGGCTGATCGTGCTGTGTTCCTTCATCTCGCCATTCCGGGCGGAGCGGCGGATGGTGCGCGAAATGCTGGCGCCGGGGGAATTCATCGAGATCTTCGTTGATACGCCGCTGGAGGAGTGCATTAGGCGCGATCCCAAGGGGTTGTACGCGAAGGCCCGGCGCGGGGAGGTTCCAAACCTGACCGGCGTCTCCAGCCCGTATGAGCCGCCTGAGCAGCCGGAGTTGCGGCTGGTCACGACGGATCGGACGCCGGAGGCCTGTGTGCAGGATGTGATGGAATACCTGGCGGGCTGATCGTCAGCGGCATGTAGTCTGGGGGGGGGCAACGCGTCATTCAACTGTTGCGGCTACGGTGTTGCTGAAGCCCTGAGGCGTGGTTCCCTGAAATGGCGCCGTTCATCGACGGCGCCCCTTGTAATTAATTGTTTTTTCTCGAACTTCTGGATGCGGGGAGGCGCAACCGACGATGCCATGACATCCGCTGCTACGCATAACAGCATCACCGTGTTGCCAACCTCTCTACCGCTCCCTATCCGAATATGAAATCGCTCGCACTCATGCTGGCCACCCCAAAGACCAGGATGGCGTGCCCGTTGAACTCCACCTGCGTATTCCCATTGGCCATGTTCAGGAACAACTGGCTGAACTGCGTCACACCGCTGCCCGCAGCGAACTGGATCTTGGCCTGGCCGGCGGTGAAGCCCGCCACCTGATCATAGCCCCAGCCGGTGGCGTTGTAGACGAAGC
>JAIXVH010000283.1 GCA_027483125.1 Acetobacteraceae bacterium
ACCACCGCCTCACCGTCGCGCACCGCGGTCAGCGGCAGGAAGCGCCAGGCGCTGGTCGGTAGCGTCGCGGTGCCGCGGCCGGCGGGACGGCCATTGGCCAGGGCCCAGCGCGCGGCGGCCATGGCGCCATCATCGGGCGTGGCGTCGGCAGGGCTCGCGGCGCGCAGCACGGGTTCGGCCTGCAGCACCGCGTCCCGCGTGAACTGTCCGGGCAGGGTTGCCGCAAGCGCCTCGTCCAGGGGCAGCAGCAGGCAGGCGGGGCCACCGATGATGCGCGCGGCCTCCTCGACCACCGCCATCTGCAGCTCCGCCATCGAAGCCTGGGCGTTCAGCCGACGCGACAGCGCGGTCAGCCGCCGCAGCGCCGCCAGCCGCAGAGCAGCCGATCGCACATTCCGCCCGAGCCGGCCCGTTGTGCCGGCCAGCAGCGCCGCCACTGCCCCGAAGACCACGGCGCCCAACACGTCCTGTGCCGAGGCGATGGTCAGCGTGTAGCGCGGCGGCAGGAACAGGAAGTTCCAGACGAGGAAGGCGAGCACCGCGCCCGCCCCCGCATGGAGCGGCCCGACGATGGCGGCGATCGCCACGATGGCCGCCAGATAGACCATGCCGAAGGCGGCATCGGGCACCATGCCGTCCAGCGCGGAGCACACCAGCGTCGCCGCACCCACCAACAGCGGCACGACAAGCCAGGCGGCCCAGCCTGGCAGATGGCGTGGCATGGGCGCGACACGCGCCGCTGCCTGGCTCGGTACGACCTGCACGGTGAATTCTGGCGCCTGCCGGGTCAGGGCCGCGATGAGCGTTTGCCCCAGCGCGCGCCGCCACCAGGGCGGATCGCCGCGGCCCAGGATGATGTGCGTGGCCCGCCGCGCGCGGGCATGGGCGAGGATGGCCGTCGGCAGATCGGTGGCGTTCGTCACCTCGGTCTCGGCGCCGAATTGCTGGGCCAGGGCGATGCCCGGTCCGGGGTCGGATTCCTGGCCGGGCTGCTCGACATGCAGGGCCAGCAGCGGCGCATGCAAGGCATCGGCAAGGCGGCGTGCCTGCTGCAACACTGAGCCGGCCGCAGCACCGCCGGGGATCAGCGCCAGCACGCGATCGCCGACCGGCCAGGGGCCGGCCACGGCGTTGCGGCGCATCCAGGAGGTGACATCGGCATCCACGCGGTCGGCGGTGCGGCGCAGCGCCAATTCGCGCAGCGCCGCCAGCGCGCCCTCCTTGAAGAAGCCCCGCAGCGCGCGCTCGGCCTGCTCGGGGCGATAGATCTTGCCCGCCCGCATGCGCTCCAGGAGTTCCGCGGGCGGGATATCCACCAGCTCCACCGCGTCGGCACCCTTCAGCACGGCGTCGGGCACGGTTTCCGCCACGCGCACGCCGGTGACGCGCGCCACCGCCTCGGCGCTGCTTTCCAGGTGCTGGACGTTCATCGTCGTCCAGACCTCGATGCCCGCATCCCGCAGTTCCTCGACATCCTGCCAGCGCTTGGCGTGGCGGCTGCCTGGCGCATTGGTGTGGGCGAGTTCGTCGAGCAGCAGGACGCCCGGGCGTCGCAGCAGGGCCGCGTCCAGGTCGAATTCGCGCAGCACCTGGCCACGATAGGCGATCGCGTGCAGCGGCAGGCGTGGCAGCGCGCCGATGGCGGCCTCGGTCTCGGCCCTGCCATGCGTCTCGACCAGGCCGATCAACACGTCGCGCCCGGCTTCGTGGAGGCGGCGGCCCTCCGCCAGCATTTCCACGGTCTTGCCGACGCCGGGTGCGGCGCCGAGGAACACCTTCAGCCGGCCACGGCCTTCCCGTGCCGCCAGCTCGGCGAGCGCGTCCGGATCGGGGCGTTCGGGATCGGCCTTGTTCATGTGCTCGTAGGATAGGCGAGCGGGCGCATCACGTCAGCGACGGCGGAAACGCCGCACCCAGGCGAAGCCGCCGCACAGGATCACCAGCGTGCCGGCCAGGCCAAGGGAAGCCGTGTTGCGCAAAGAGAGCGTGGCCAGGCCGTTGACCGTCAGCACCACGCCGAACCAGATGATCAGCAGGATCATCACCAGTGCCCAGACCTCGCGCGCTGAACGCGGCGCGACCCTGTCCCACCATGTCATCGCGCCGGTAGGGCGCATGGTGGCCGGTGGCGACGATGCCGACTGGCCATCCAGCGTTGCAGCGGCGCGGGCGGCAGAGGCTGCTCCGGCAGGCCGCAGCGCGCGAGATTGGGCCCATTCGGGCTGACCCGCCCGAGGTCGCGCAGCACACGGCCAAGGCCCCAAAACCAGAGCGCCGCGAGGAGCGGCGAGAGGGCGAGCAAGAGGTCACTGAAACTGAGGGGGTCTTCCATCTGTCCAGGCAGGGTGTTCGCCTGCCTCCTTTCCAACGCCGGGACCATGCCGCGCCCGCCCGTAAAGCCTCGATGGGGAAAGCCGTGGGGGCGTGTAAGGGCGGCATCAACGCAGCGCGTCGAGCGCCAGGTTGAGCCGCAGCACGCTCACGCGCGGCTCACCCAGCAGGCCAAGTTCGCGACCTTCGACATGCTGCTCCACCAGTGCCGCGATACGCGGCGTGGGCAAGCCGCGGGCCTGGGCCACCCGCGCGACCTGCGCCGCGGCGTTCTCCGGACTGATGTGCGGATCAAGGCCCGAGCCGCTGGCGGTGGCGGCATCGGCCGGGACATTGCGTGCACCAGCCAGGCGCTCATTCACGGCGGCCAACAGCGCTGCGCTGGTTGGGCCAAGCTGCGAGGCGGCCGAGGAGGCGGCGTCATAGGGCGCGGCGGAGGTCGCCGAGGGGCGGCCATGGAACCAGCGATCGCCCTCGAAATTCTGCCCGATCAGCGCCGAGCCGATCACCCGATCGCCTTGCCGGATCAGGCTGCCGCCGGCGCGCTCCGGCATGGTGAGGCTGGCCAGGGCGGTGACACCGAGCGGCACAACAACGCCCAGAAGCAAGGTGAAGCCGAGCAGCAGGGACAGCAGCGGGCGCAACATGGTTCAGGCCACTCCGATGAGGGTGAGCAACACATCGAT
>JAIXVH010000266.1 GCA_027483125.1 Acetobacteraceae bacterium
CGACGATGTCCAGCGCGCAGGTCTCACTCGCCAGGATCCAGGTGGGCGCGCCCGCGGCGTTCGCGAGGCTGCCCAGCACCAGGGGCCGCACGCCCGAGGGGTCGCGCACGCCAATCAGCGCACCATTGTGCAGGCCGACCAGGGAATAGGCGCCCTCCACCTGTTTCAGCGCGTCGATCAGCCGGTCCAGCACGGTGGAATACAGGCTGATGGCGATGAGGTGGACGAAGACCTCGCTATCCGTGGAGGACTGGAACAGGCAGCCGCGTTTCACCAGCGCGCGGCGCAGCACGCCGGCATTGGTCAGATTGCCGTTATGGCCCACCGCGAAGCCGCCGAATTCGAAATCGGCATAGAGCGGCTGCACATTGCGCAGCGCGGTCTCGCCCGTGGTCGCATACCGGTTGTGGCCCACCGCGGCGCGGCCCGGCAGGCCCGCCATCACCTTGGCGTCACCGAAATTGTCGCCGACCAGGCCGAGGCCACGATGCTGGTGGAAGGTGCCGCCGCCGGCCAGGGAGACGATGCCCGAGGCCTCCTGCCCGCGATGCTGCAAAGCGTGCAGGCCGAGTGCGGTGAGGGCCGCGGCATCCGCGTGGTTCCACACGCCGAAGACGCCGCATTCCTCGTGGAACTTGTCGTCATCATGGGGGTTGGTGGTCAGCATGGGACTCCTGGCGCGGGGCGCGGCGGACGGCCCCTATATACGCGCTGCGCCCAGGAATGCGACAGCGCCCAAGGTTACGCAATCTCCAGGCTTTGCAGCGCGGCTTCGAGGTCCTGGAAGGAGGGCATGTGGTCCGAGGGGGCCACCTTGCGGCCGGTTTCGACGGAAACCTGCGGCGCATTGCCGTGCAGATGCGCCACGATCACGGCGCGGATCACCTCGTAGTATTGCGCCTCCTCCTCGACCACGCCCTTCAGCCGCGCGGCCATGGGGCCGACCAGACCATAGGCCAGCAACACGCCGAGGAAGGTGCCGACCAGCGCGCCACCGATCATGCCGCCCAGCACCGAAGGCGGGCTGTCGATCGAGGCCATGGTCTTGATGACGCCGAGCACCGCGGCCACGATGCCCAAGGCCGGCAGCGCATCGGCCACGGATTGCAGCGCATGCGATGCGTGCAGTTCTTCCTCACGGATTTTCTTGAGTTCCCGCGCCATGGTGTCTTCCAGCTGGTGCGGGTCATCGGCGTTCATGCCCACCATGCGCAGATAATCGCAGATCAGGTCGGTGGCGTGGTGGTCGGCCTTGATCTTGGGGAATTTGGCGAAGGCGGCACTTTCATCCGGCCGTTCGATATGCGGCTCCAGCGCCATGGCACCCTTGGTCTGCGCCAGGCGCACGAAGTAATAGAGCAGCGAGAGAAGGTCCTTGTAGTCCTGTTCCTTGAAGCGCTCGCCCTTCAGGATTTTCCCCACGCCGCCCAGCGTGTGCTTCACGCCGGCGATGGAATTGGCCATCAGGAAGGCGCCCACCGCGGCGCCGCCGATCATCATCATCTCGAAGGGCAGCGCCTTGACGATGATGCCGAACTTGCCGCCCGCGATGGTATAGCCGCCGAACACCATCACCAGCAGCACGACAAAGCCAAGGATTGTGGTCATCGGGCGGGTCCCTGCTGGCGCAGCAGCGTGATCGCCACGCGGCGGTTGCCGGCGGCTGTGGGTTGGTCGGGGATATGCAGGTCGCGGTCGGCGGAGCCGGCCACGCCGCGGATGCGCGCATCGGCCACACCGGCTTCCAGCAGCAGCCGGCGCGCGGCATTGGCGCGCTCGGCGGAGAGTTCCCAGTTGCCGCGCGCGCCGCCGCCACGGAAGGGCGTGGCGTCGGTATGGCCCGTCACCTGGATTGGGTTGGGCAGGCGCTGCGCGGCCTGCGCCACCGCGCGGATCAAGGCGCGCGTGCGTTCATTGGGCTCGGCACTGCCGAGCGCGAACATGGGCCGCCCATCGGCATCGATGAGTTGGATGCGCAAGCCCTCGGGCGTCACCTCCACCTGCACCTGCCGCGCCAGGTCGGCGGTGCCGGGGTCCTGGCGGATGGCCTCGCGCAGCGCGGATGCCGTCTCCTCCATGGCGACCTGTTCGCGGCGCGCGAGTTCGGCGCGCAGGACGAGATCGGTCATGCGCGCGGCGTCGGAATCGCGGGGCTCGGCATGGCCCGCGCGGCGATGTTCACCCGCAGGCGGCCCATCGGCGGTCCGCGCCACCGTCTGCTGCGGGTCTTCCACTTCGCCGGCCGGTCCTTGGCGGCGTTGCGTGGCCGGGGATTGCTCCTCGAACTCCTCGTCATCCTGGTCGGGGTTGGTGGGCCGATGGCCACGTTCCACGCGGATCGCGCCGGTATCGCTCGCCATCTGGCCCTGGCTATGCGGCGTCGACCCACCGAAGGGCAGGCCCACGCCGGAGGTCGAGGTCGACATAGGGTTGGAGGGGTTGAAGAAGTCCGCCAGGCCCCGGCGCTGCTGTTCAGTGGTTGCGTTCAGCAGCCACATCAGCAGGAAGAAGGCCATCATCGCGGTCACGAAATCCGCGTAGGCCACCTTCCACGCGCCACCATGGTGGCCGTGCCCGCCTTCCTCGATGCGCTTGATGACGATGGTCCCGCCATCGCCCTTCTTGCCCTTCGCCATTGGCCTCTGTGTTGCCCTATCGAACCCGGCAATACTGGCAGCGATGGGTGAACAGGCGGCTAATGGGTCGCCGGGCGGATGATTCACCGCGCCGGCGTGCCGCCTCTGCGGATCATGCGCCGGGGTTTGGCGAATGATTCACCGCGCCGGCGTGCCGCCTCTGCGGATCATGCGCGGTTGCCCTTCACGCAAAGCCTTGCACGCGCTAGGCAACGGCCTTTGTCACTTTCGGAAGACAGGCCCCCCGGCGCATGAGCAGCAGCAACGACATCCGCGCGACATTCCTGAATTATTTCGCGCGCAACGGGCATGCGGTGGTCGAATCCTCGCCGCTGGTGCCGCGCAATGACCCCACGCTGATGTTCGCCAATTCCGGCATGGTGCAGTTCAAGAACGTCTTCACCGGCCAGGAAAAGCGCGGCTATTCCACCGCGACCACGGCGCAGAAATGCGTCCGCGCCGGCGGCAAGCACAATGACCTGGACAATGTCGGCTACACCGCGCGCCACCACACCTTCTTCGAGATGCTGGGCAATTTCTCCTTCGGCGACTACTTCAAGGAACAGGCGATCGAGCATGCCTGGACGCTGCTGACGCGCGATTTCGGGCTGAACAAGGACCGCCTGCTGGTCACAGTCTTCCACAATGATGACGACGCGGCGAACCACTGGAAGAAGATCGCGGGCCTGCCGGACAGCCGCATCATCCGCATCGCCACCTCGGATAATTTCTGGCGCATGGGCGAGACCGGCCCCTGCGGCCCGTGTTCGGAAATCTTCTACGATCATGGCGACAAGATCTGGGGCGGCCCGCCGGGGTCGCCTGATGAAAACGGCGACCGCTTCATCGAGATCTGGAACCTGGTCTTCATGCAGTTCCTGGAGGAACCGGCCGGCACCCAGAACCCCCTGCCCCGCCCCTCCATCGATACGGGCATGGGCCTGGAGCGCTTCGCCGCCATCCTGCAAGGCAAGCACGACAATTACGACACCGACACGCTGCGCGCGATCATCCTGGAAAGTGCGGCGGCCACCGGCCAGGAACCCGACGGCGCCTTCCGCGCCAGCCATCGCGTGGTGGCCGACCATCTGCGCGCCGGCTCCTTCCTGATGGCCGATGGCGTGATGCCGTCCAACGAAGGCCGCGGCTATGTGCTGCGCCGCATCCTGCGCCGCGCCATGCGCCACGCGCACATGATGGGCGCGCGCGACCCGCTGCTGCACCGCCTCTTCCCGGCACTGGAACGCCAGATGGGCGCGGCCTATCCGGAGTTGGGCCGCGCGGCCGCGCTGATCACCGAGACGCTGCGGCTGGAGGAGCAACGCTTCCGCGGCCTGCTGGAACGCGGCCTGGGCATGCTGGCCGATGAAACCGCCAAGCTGGGCGAAGGCGCCACCCTGCCCGGCGACATCGCCTTCCGCCTCTACGACACCTATGGCTTCCCGCTGGACCTGACGCAGGACGCGCTGCGCGCCGAGGGCCGGGCGGTGGATACCGACGGCTTCAACGCCGCCATGGCCGAGCAGAAGGCCCGCGCCCGCGCCGCCTGGGCCGGCAGCGGCGAGGCCGCCACCGAAACCCTGTGGTTCGACATCAAGGAGCGCCTCGGCGCCAGCGAATTCCTGGGCTACGACACCGAAGCGGCGGAGGGCGAAATCACCGCCCTGGTCTCGGGCGGCGCGGTGGTGGACAGCGCGCCCGCCGGCGCC
>JAIXVH010000251.1 GCA_027483125.1 Acetobacteraceae bacterium
AGGCCGGCGGCGGGTGCTGTCACCGCCTCGCGGCTGCCCCAGGCGGGGCTGGCGATCACGGGCGTGCCGCAGGCCATCGCCTCCAGCAGAACATTCGCCCAGCCCTCGCGGCTGGAGGCGAGAACGAGCGCATCCGCCGCGCCATACAGCGCCGGCAATTCCGCATGCGGCCGCGCGCCCAGCAGCCGCACGCGCCCGGCCACGCCCAGCCGCGCGGCCTGGGCCAGCAATGCCGCGCGCTCCGGCCCTTCGCCCACGATGAGCAGATGGTGGTCGGGCAAGAGAGGCAGCGCATCGATGATGCGGTCATTGGCCTTGCGCTCGATCAGATGCCCGACCGAGAGCAATGTCGGCGCCGCACCCAGCCCCAGCGCAGCACGCGCCGCCGCACGGTCCGCTGGCGGCTGGAACACCGACAGGTCCACGCCATTGCGCAACACCGTCACCTTGGCCGCTGGCGTGCCCAGCGCGAACAAGCCATCGGCCAGTCCGGCGCTGACCGCAATCAGCGCATCGGCGCCGGCAATCGCGCGCAAAATCGCCCGGCGCGGCAGGCGCAGATCGGGCCATTGGCTGACATCCGAACCGCGCGCCGTCAGCACGACGGGCTTGCCGAAATGCCGCCCCAGCGCGACCGCCGCAACGCCATCGGGGTAGAGGTAATGCCCGTCGATCAGGTCGAATTCCAACCCCTGCCGGCACAGCCGCGTCAGCGCCGCGCGCGCGGCCAGAAACAGGCTCAGCGGATTGCTGAATTGTCCGATGCCCGGCACCGCCAGGAAGCGCGGATGCACCACGCGCAGCCCGTGTCGCGTCTCCTCCGCTGCCGCACCACCAGGGCGCCAGGGCAGCGGTGCCAGAACGGTGCTGACAACCTCACCCCCGGCCACCAGGTGGCGCAGGCGGTTTTCGACGAACACGCCATGATTGGGCCGCGAGCTGTGCGGGTAGAGCGTGCTGAACGTGAGCAGACGGATTGGTCTTGGCGGTCTTGCGCTGCTCATGCGCATCGGTCTGCTCCGCCACGCGCATGTCGAAGGGCGAGGGCCGCGCGGGGCCGGGCGGGCGCGAGGCCCACCAGCACAGCCAGCCGATGCCTGCGAGCATCGCCAGGAAGTACAAGCCATCCATGATCGTCTCCGTCTGTGGGGTTCATCGCGCGCGCGCCATGGCGGCTTGCGCGCGCCAGCCGGGGCGGGGTGCTGTGGCCGGCGCGGCGGCGCCCAGCGCCAGCCCATGCGTGGCGGCCAGCAGCACCAGCAAGGTCCAGTAGAAATCCCAGTAGGAGAGCGACAGAAAACTCCCCGCCACCAGGTAGGCGACGATGGAGACCTGGGCCATGCGGCCGAGGTCGCGCGCCCAGGCCAGTTCCGGCCGATCGGCCGGCAGCCTCGCCAGGCGCCAGGCCTGCCAAAGGCCTGCGACACTCAGTCCCACCCAGAGCAGAAAGGCCGGGAAGCCCTGCTCGCCCAGCAATTCGAACCAGATGCTGTGCACCGCGCGCGCAGGCCCGCCCGGTGCAACGGTGTCCACCGCGTCGCGCGTATAGGGGCCGGTGAAGCCCGAACCCACCAAGGGCCGGCTCAGCGCCAGCCGCCAGGAGATGTCCCACAGCACCAGACGCTCGGTGGCCGAGCCATCCTCCTGGTAGGTGGTGATGGTGTTCATGCGGTCCATCCAGGCTGGAGGCATGAAGGCGATGGCGCCACCCAGCGCGACCACCAGCACCAGCCCGGTGGCCAGCTTGCGCGTGCTGCGCAGCCACAGCACCACGGCCACTGCCGCCAACCCCAGCAAAGCCCCGCGCGACCAGCTGGCGACCACCGCCATCAGCGTCAGCGCCATCGCCGCCGCCAGACCCAGCCGCACCACCCGATGCGCCGATTGCAGGCGCAGCCAGTTCATCAGCGGCAGCGCCACCAGCAATGCGGCGGCCAGGTGGTTGTTGTCGGTGATCATGGTCTGCGGCGGACCCCAGACGCGGTAGGAACCACCGTTGACGATCGCGAACAGCCCGCCGCGCACGCCGTAATAGCCCAGCGAAATCACCATCACCCAGACCAGCGCGTGGATACGCCGCCGTTCGGTCAACAGCGCCGCCGTGACCAGCAGGCCCAGCATGACCTTCATCACCTGTTCCCACTTGTCCCAGACCGCCGCGGCATCGCCGAGTGCTGCGAAGGATGTGCCGGTGAAGCACAGCATCAGCGCCAGGATCAGCCCGATGGTGGTGTTGAAGGGCAGCCGCTTGGGCTCGCCCGCCAGCAGGCAGCCCAGCAGCGTGGCGGCGAAGACCGCCGCCGCCCAGGGCAGTTCCGACGCAAAGCCCCACACCAGCCGGTGCGGATTCATGAAGGAAATCCAGGACCACAGCAGCACGCCCACGAAGGGCCGCGTCAGCACCAGGCACAGCAGCACCGACAGCGTGGCCATGAAGGCAAGGTCGCGCATGGGTCACCGGGCCCGGTTCAGTTCGGCCAGCAGCCGGACGGCATTGGCGCGCTCGGGGAAAGCGGGGGCGGCGGCCAGGAGCGGGGCCAGCACGCGGCGGGCTTCCTCGCCTTCGCCCGCCGCATGCAGCGCGAAGGCCAGGCGATAGGCAGAGCCTGGGTCGGAGCCTGCGGATTGGCGCAGCAGCGGCACCGCCTGCGCGGCCTGCCCGCTGCGTGCCAGAATCCAGCCCAGCGTATCGGCCACGTCAGGTCCGGGGGCGAGGAAATAGGCGCGCTCGGCCAGCGCGCGGGCGCGGCTGTGATTGGCCTCGCCCGGCTGTTCGCCCAGCAGCCAGGCGAGGTTGTTCAGCGCCACCGCATCCTGCGGCTGGCGTTCAACAATGGCCTCCAGGCGGGCCTGCGCATCGGCCATCCGCCCGGCTTCGATGTCCAGCTGCGCCAGCATCAGCCCGGCCTCGTCATCCAACGGCATGCGCACGAGCCAGGCGCGCAATGCGGCGGTCGCCGCCGGGGTCTGGCCGGCCGCGCGCAAGGCGGCGGCATGGCGCAATGCCAGCGCGGACGTGGGCGCTCTCGCCAGCGCCTGCGCATAGGCCTCGGCGGCCTCGGGCAGGCGCTGCGCGATGGCCAGCAGGTCGCCGCGCAGCATGGCGGCAGCGGGTTGGGTATCGGGGCGCGCAGCCAGGGTTTCGGCGGCTTGCAGCGCCGCATCCAGCCCGCGTGCCTGGCGGATGATGGCAAGCCATGTCTGTTGCAGGGCGGCATCCGCGGGGCGCTCGCGCAGGCCCTGTTGCACCAGCGCCTCGGCGCCGCGCGTATCGCCGCCGCGCAGCAGCAGGGCGGCGAGCTGCCGGCGCGCCGGGGTGGAGCCCGGCGCCTCGGCCAGGGCGCGGCGGCTCGCCGCTTCGGCGGCGGGCCAGTCGGCAGCGGCGGCATGCGCCTCGGCCAAGGCGAGCGTGATGCCGGGCTGCCCAGTGAGCGCGGGCGCGGCCAGGATGCGCGTGGCCTGCGCCGGATCGCCCGAGAGAATCGAGAGATTGGCGGCGGCCAGCGCCAGGCCGGGCTGCGCGGGCGCCGCGGCCTGCACGGCCAGCAGCACTGCCTGCGCCTCGGCGGCGCGTGGCTGGCCCGGCAGGGCGCTGCCGGCGAGCAGGGCGACGGCTTCCAGGTGGCCCGGTTCGATGCGCAGCACCTCGGCCAGCAGGGCCTCGGCTTCGGCGTACTCGCCCTGCATGCGGGCAACACGCGCGAGCCCGACGCGGCCGGCGAGCGATGTGGGATGCGCGCGCAGCAAGGCGGCAAAGGCAAGCCTGGCCTCGGGCAGTTCCAGGCGCATCAGGCGGCTGGTCGCAGCCAGCAGGGCCGGCGCTTCGCCGCTGCGCGCCTGTGGCGAAAGCTGGTCCAGCGCCTCACCCAGCGCCGTCAGGTCGCCACGATACAGCGCGCCGAAGGCGAGCATCTCGGCCATGCCAGGGTTTTGCGGGTTCAGCCGCAAGGCCTCGCCGGCGGCGGTCATGCTGCCGGTCACATCGCCCTGCGCCAGCCGCGCGGCCGCCAGCCGCGAGCGCAGCCCGCCATCCTGCGGCGCCAAGGCCACGGCGGCGGCGAAGGCGGCGCTGGCCTGGGTGCGGCGGCCGGCCGCCGAATGCAGCCGGCCCAGCATGTCGAGGGCGAGCGCATCCGCGCCACCGCGTTCGACCAGCCGCGTCAGCACCGCGGTTGCGTCATCGAAGCGGTTGGCTTCCATGTCCAGCACGGCGAGCAGCCTGGCACCGCGCGCATCCTCCGGGCGGCGGGCAAAGTGGCGCCGCGCGGCATCCTCGGCCTGCGCAGTCTGGCCCAGCCTGCGCTTGGCGGTGGCCAGCAGCAGCCAGCCATCGGGCAGGGCCGCCAGCTGCGGGCCGATGCGTTGCAGCGCGGCATCCACGCCCGCCCAATCCTGCCGGCGGGCCAGCAGCATGGCGCGCAGGAATTGTGCCGGGCCACTGCCGGGCACGATGGCCAATGCGGCATCGACATCGGCTTCGGCGCGGGCGGGTTCGTTGAGCAACAGCAGCGTCTCGGCCCGTCGCAGCCGCGCCAGCACATGGCCCGGCGAGAGCATGACGGCGCGGTCGAAACGCGCCAGGGCCTGCGCCGGCTCGCGCCGCTCGAACAGCAGCCCGCCCTTGCGCAGCAGCGCCTCAACCTGGGCAGGATGGCGTTCGAGCACAGCATCGATGATGCGCTCGGCCTCGGCGCGATCGCCCTCGGCGATGGCGAGCGCGCTGGCGGCCAGCGCCGGCTCGGCGGCCTGCGGGGCCAGGCGCTGGGCCAGCTCTATCGCCTCACGCGCCTGCGGGCGGCGGTCGAGCGCGAGCAAGGCCAGGCCGCGCCCGGCCGCCAGCTGACCGGCGGCGGGTACGGCATCATCGGGTTGCGGGAATTCGCGCAGCAATTCCTCGAACCGGCCGGTCACCAGAAAGGCGCGCAACAGCAGCGCCGTGCCGGCGGCCGCGTCATGGCCCAGGCGCAGGGCGGCGCGCGCCTCGCGCTCCGCGGTCTCGCCATCGCCGAGTTCGAGGCTGGTCTCGGCCAGCGCGATGCGTGCGGAGACCAGCGCGGGCTGCGCGCGCACGGCGTTGCGCCACTCGATCTGCGCGGTGCGCAGATCGCCGCGCGCGGCGGCGATGGCGGCGCGCTCGGCCGGTTGCGCGGCGGCTTGGGCTGCGAACAGCGCGCAGCCGAGCAACAGCGGGGCAAGGATCATTCGGGACATGGCGGGACCTGCGGGGGTTCGGTGGGGGGGATGGGCTCGGCCTGCGGCTCGGCGCGCTTGCGCCCGGCCGTCAGCCCATGCGTTTCGAGCAGCGCGTAGATCGAGGGTCGGCTGATCCCGAGAAGACGGGCCGCCGCCGCCAGCCCGCCGCCGCTGCGCGCCAGCGCACGCTCCAGCGCGCTGCGCTCGGCCCGCAGCCGGATCGCGCGCAGGTCGAGCATCTCCTCCTCCGGCAGCGGCACGGCGGCCAGTTCCAGGTCGGCGGTGCTCAGCAGCTGGCCCTCGGCCATCAGTGCCGCGCGGCGAATACGGTTGGCCAGTTCGCGCACATTGCCCGGCCAGGGATGCGCCAGCACCGCCTGTGCGGCGCCGGGGTCGAGGCCGCGAAGGCGGCGGTTGAACTCGCGCGCATGGCGGGCCAGGAACCAGCGCGCCAGCAGCAGCGCATCCTCACCGCGTTCGCGCAGAGGCGGGATGCGGATGGTCAGGGTGTTCAGCCGGTACAGCAGATCGGCGCGGAAGCCGCCGGTCTCGGCCAGGCTTTCCAGCGGCTGGTTGGTGGCCGAGACGACGCGCACATCAAGGCTGATCGGCGTGCGGCCGCCCACGCGCTCGATCACCTGGTCCTGCAGGAAGCGCAGCAGCTTGGCCTGCAGGGCGGCCGGCAGATCGCCGATCTCGTCGAGGAACAGCGTGCCGCCATGCGCGCTTTCGATCCGCCCCGCGACCTGACGCACCGCGCCGGTGAAGGCGCCGCGCTCATGCCCGAACAGCTCGCTCTCCAGCAGCGGTTCGGGGATGGCGGCGCAGTTGATGGCGATGAACCGGCCGCTGGCGCGCGGGCCCATCTCGTGCAGCGCATGCGCCAGCGCCTCCTTGCCGGTGCCGCTCTCACCCAGCAGCAGCACGGGCACCGAGACCTGCGCCAGGCGCTCCACCATGCGGCAGAGTTTCAGCATGCCTTCATCGGCGGTGATGATGTCGCGGATCGGGCTGTTGCGCGGCACCAGCGCGAGGCGAAGGTTTTCCTGCTCCAGCTCGCGCAGCCTGAGCGCGCGGTCGATGATGGTGCGCAGCACCGCGAGATCGATGGGCTTCTCGCAGAAGTCATAGGCGCCCTCGGCCACCGCCCGCAGCATGTTCTCGCGCTGCCCCTGGCCGCTGACCACGACCACGGGCATGCCGGGGCTGATGCGGCGCAAGCCGGCGAGCGTGGCAAAGCCCTCGGCCACGCCCTCGGTATCCGGTGGCAGGCCCAGGTCCAGCAAGGCGGCGGCGGGTTGCTCACGCTCGGCCGCGGCCAGTGCGTGGTCACGGTCGGCCGCCTGCACCACGCGGCAATTGGGGAAGGCCCAGCGGTATTGCGCGCGCAGTGCGGGGTCATCCTCCACGACCAGCAGCTTGGGGCGATTCATGGACATGCGACGGCGCGCGGCAGCAAGAGCCGCATCGTGGTGCCCAGGCCCGGCGCGGTGAGCACTTCCAGCTCGCCCCCGGCCTGGCGCAGCAATTGCCGCGCCTGCCAGGCGCCGATGCCGCTGCCTCGCGGCTTGGCGGTGGCCAGCGGGCGGAACAGCACATCGCGCACGAAGGCCGGCGCCATGCCAGGGCCGCGATCGGTGATCTGCAACTCCATCCGACCGGCATGGCTGCGCAGGCGCAGGCGCACCGGCAGGTTGGGTGGCGAGGCCTCGACCGCATTGTTCAGCAGATGCGCCACCGCGCTCTCGAAATCCTCGGGCTGCATGGCGATGCGGGCTGCCGGCGCATCTCCATCATCGACCACCACGGGGTGGTGCAGGCCGGTGGCGAGCTTCAGCAGATGCGGCAGTGGCTCGAAGGCTGGCGTTTCGGCCGGCGGTGCCTCGGGCACCGCGAGCCGCGCGATCAGCGTCTTGATGCGTGCGGCGGCCGCACCCACGGTCAGCAGCATGTCCTGCTGGAAGGCGGGGTCGGCGATGTTCGCCTCGGCATTGGCCAGCAGCAGGGTCAATTGGCTGGCCACGTTTTTCACATCATGCGCGACGAAGGCGAAGCGGCCTGCATAGGCGTGCAGGCCGGCCTGGTCGGCCAGGCGCTCCGCGGCGCGGCGTTCGGCGAGGAACATCGCGACCTCGCGCCCCAACGTGCCGAGCAGCGCGAAGACCTCGTCATCCAGCACGAAACTGGCGCGTGGGCGGGCCAGCAGCACGCAGCCGATCAGCCCGTCGCGCGGGTGCAGCAAGGGTGCGGCAAGCCACAGCGCGGGCATGATGGCGGGGAGGTTTTCATGCGTGGCGACGGCGCCCTCACCAAGCGCTTGGGCCAATGCGGCCTGGTCGGTCGGCGCCAGTTGCGGCTCGGGCGCGTTCCAGCCGCCGGCCCATTCCATCGCGCCGGAATCGCCGCGCAGCAGCAGCATGCCGGCGGGGCTGTCCACCGGGTCGGCCAATGCGCGGATGGCGCGCGCATCGGCGCGCATTTCGCTTTCAGGGGCGGCGAGCGTGGCGGCGCAGCGGCGCCATTCGCGGCGGTAGTCGTAGCGCGCGTGAAACACATGATCGACCAGCAGCCGGCGCAGGCGGGAGCGGATGGACATGGCGCTCAGCGCCACCAGCAGCGCCATCACGCCGCCCGCGACCAGCGCCGCCTGCGCCCAGGGGGCTGCGAACTCGCGCAACGCCTGGCCGGTGGCGCCGAGGCCCAGCAGGAAGGTGCCGGCGACCATCAGCGTGGCACCATGCAGCACGAAATGGCGGGACACGGGTGGCTCGCGCAGCGCGCGCCTGCGGTCGCGCAGCGCCGCGATCGCCAGCAGCGGCATGGCGAGCGCGGCCAGCACCGCACGCGCATCGAGCAAGCCCGGGGAAACGCCGGCCGAAAGCGCCGTATCGGCCAGCAGCACCACATCGAAACCGGCCATGCCGCCGAGCGCGATGCAGGGCAGCACAATGTGCCAGCGCGCTGCCTCGCCGGCATTGCGGTAAAGGTTCTCCGCCATCAGCACGACCAGCAGCGCAAGTGCGAGGCGCGGCAGCAGCAAGGGCGAGCCCAGCCCCGGCAGTGTCCATTCCGCCAGCACCGGTGCCAGCGCGCCGAGTGCGAGCAGCGTGACCGCCAGGCCCAGCACCGCCAGCCGCCAGGCCAGCGCACCGATCCCTGCGTGGTTGCGGCACAATAGCAGCAACACGGCGAACCAGGTGGCGCCGCGCAGCACCTCAAGCGTACCGGGGACACCAGAGAGTGGCGTAGCAGGCTGCAACGCCACCGCCATGGCCCAGGCGCCGGTCGCGGCCGCGGCGGCGGCCAGCAACCAGGCACCACCCCGGCGCGAGAGCAGCATCAGCGCGGCCCAGGCGAAGCACAGCAACGCGGCCGCGGCATGCAGGAAGGGCGATGCGGTCGCGCTCATCGCGCGCCTTCGCGGAACAGCACCACACGCACCGTGGCGACCAGGATCAACAGGTCCAGGAAGAGGCTGCGACGGCGGATGTAGTAGAGGTCATAGGCGAGCTTCATCCGCGCATCCTCGACCGACGCGCCATAGGGATGGTTCACCTGCGCCCAGCCGGTGATGCCGGGCTTCACGCTGGCGCGGTCATGGTAGTGCGGGATGACGGCGCCGAGTTGTTCGACGAAGCCCGGCCGTTCCGGGCGGGGGCCGACCATCGACATCTCGCCGCGCAGCACGTTCAGCAGCTGCGGCAATTCATCGATGCGCGTGAGGCGGATGATGCGGCCGACGAGGGTCGCGCGCGGGTCGTGCGGGGTGGCCCAGCGGGGCGCGCCTGCGGCCTCGGCATCGACCACCATGCTGCGGAACTTGTAGAGGTTGAAGGCGCGGCCATGCAGGCCCGCGCGCGCTTGTCGGTAGAAGACGGGGCCGCGGCTGTCGCAGCGGATGGCGATGGCGGTCAGCATCATGACCGGCAGGGTGAAGAGCAGCAGCGAGATGGCGATGGTGATGTCGAAGCCGCGACGCAGAGCGGCCTCGGCTCGGCTTTGGCGGGCGCTTTGGGCGGTGGCCAGCCAATCCGTAGGCAGGCGGTCGCATTGCACGCGTTGCAGGCGGCATTCGTCGAATTCCTCGGCGCTGAGCACGCGCACGCCGGCCTGGCGGAAGTGGCGACGCAGCGTGGCGTCGAGTGTCGTGGGGTCGCGCGCGATGACGGCCCAGACCTGCCGCAACCGTTGCGGATGCAGGGCTTCGGTGCCGCCCGGTGGGACGAAGAGCAGTTCGAAGCGCGGCGCTTCGGGCGCGGCATCGGGCTCGCCCAGGATGAGCAGGCGGCG
>JAIXVH010000436.1 GCA_027483125.1 Acetobacteraceae bacterium
TCGCTGCTGCGGCTGCTGCATGCGCGCGGCGCCAAGCGCATCGGCCTGGTCACGCCCTTCCTGCATGATGTGCAGGACGCCACCATCCGCGTGCTGGCCGAGGAAGGCATCACCACCGCGGCCGAATTCCACTTCAACGATCCCGGCAATTTCAGCTTCAACCGCATCCCCGAAACGGCCGTGGCCGACGCGTTGCGGCAGGTTGCGCGCACACCGGGGCTGGACGCGATCGCGGTGATCTCCACCGGCTTGCGCGGCCCGCGCCCCGCCGCGCAGGTTGAGGCCGAGACCGGCATTCCCATCCTGGACACCATCGCTACCGCCCTGCATGGCGCGCTGCTGGCCGCTGGCGTAGACCCCACGCGGGTGCGCGGCTGGGGCAGCGTTTTTCGTTAGGCCAGCAGCCCCACGGCCATCACGCCCAGCAGCAGGCCATTCAACGCGAACAGCGCAGCCCCGGCGGGCCGCAGCATCGGCCCCGCGCGCCGCGCGAAGAAGCCGCCCATGAAGGCCACCGCGATCAGCCCCGGCGCGGTGCCGGCCGCGAAGCTGGTCATGGCGATCACCCCGCCCAGCGCGCTGCCGCTGGCCGCCGCAGCCGCCAGCGCCGCATAGATCGCTCCGCAGGGCAGCGCCGAGAGCAGCAGCCCCAGCAGCACGCCGCGCCCACCCTGCGGCGCCGCGAGCAACCCGCCGATGCGCGCCTGCACGAAGCCCGGCAGCCGCGCCGCCGGCAGATGCGGCACGCGCCAGCCCAGGCGTTCGGCCGCCTGCGCCAGCATCAGCAGCGCCGCCAGCGCCAGCAGCGCCGCGAACAGGAAGCGCAGCCCCGTCACGCCCGCGATCAACCCCGCGCTCGCGCCCGCCAGCGCCCCCAGCGCGCCATAACCCAGCACGCGCCCCAGGTGATACGGCAGCAGCGCAGCCCCCGAGAGCCGGCGCAGCACGCCGCCCTCCAGCGCGCGGCCGGGCACCTGCGCCAGCACGAAGGGCGCGCACATGCCCGCGCAATGCGTCGCACCCGAGGCCAGCCCCGCCAGGAACAGCGCGCCGGCCATCGCAAACAGCGCCTCATGCCCCAGCGCCGTCAGGTCATGCAGGCAATTGGCCAGGAGTTCGATCATACCGCCGCGCTGTGCCGCCCCGCGCGAGACAGATACGTATCGAAGGCTGCGGCCACCAGGCGCACGAAGGGCCGGCCCTCGGCGGTCATCACCACGCGCTGTTCGCGCAGCGTGACGATGCGCTGGTCGGCCAGCGGCGCCAGTTGCGGCCAGGCCTCGTTCATCAGCGCGGCATCCACCTCGACCGCGAAATCGCACATCAGGCGTTCGATGATGTCGGCGCGCATGCGGTCATCATCGCTCATCGCCTTGCCGCGCGCGATGGCGAATTCGCCGCGCGCCATCGCCGCCTGATAGCCCTTGTTGTCCGACCGGTTCTGCACGAAGCCCTGCGCCACGCGGCCGATGGAAGACGCGCCCAGCCCCAGCAGCGCATCGGCCACATCGGTGGTGTAGCCCTGGAAATTGCGGCGCAGCGTGCCGTCGCGCGCGGCCTGCGCCAGCGGGTCATCGGGCTTGGCGAAATGGTCCAGCCCCACGCCCATATAGCCCAGGCCCAGCAGCAGACCGCGCGCCGCATCGGCCTGCACCAGGCGTTCGGCAGGGCCGGGCAGGGTAGTGGTGTCGATCAGCTTCTGGTGCGACTTCATCCAGGGCACATGCGCATAGCCGAACAGCGCGATGCGATCCGGTGACAGGCCATATGCCAGTTCCAGGCTGCGCAGCAGGTCGTCGCGGTCCTGCCTGGGCAGGCCGTACATCAGGTCCATGTTGATGGCGCTGATGCCCTGCGCGCGCAGATGCTCAACCGCCGAAGCCACCACATCATAGGGCTGCACACGGCCAATCGCGCGCTGCACGGTCGCGTTGAAATCCTGCACGCCCAGGCTCGCGCGCGTGGCGCCGATGCTGCGCAGCGTGCGCGCGGTGACATCAGCGATCGCGCGCGGGTCAAGCTCGACGGCGTGTTCCCGCAGGCCCGAGAGGTCGAAATGCCGCGCGATGCGCTCGGTGACGCGCTGCATCGCATCCAGCCCCAGCATGGTCGGCGTGCCGCCGCCCCAGTGCAGATGCGTCACGCGCCGCGCGGTGGTCGAGCGCGCGAGCAGATCGATCTCGGCGAGCAGCGCATCGAGATAGGCCTGCACCGGTTCCGGCCTGCGCACCACCTTGGTGTGGCAGCCGCAATAGGCGCACATGGCCTGGCAGAAGGGCACATGGATGTAGAGCGAGAGCGTGGCATCCGCGCGCTGTTCGGCCAGCCATCGCGTGTATTCGGCGGCCGTCACTTCGGCGCTGAAATGCGGCGCGGTGGGGTACGACGTGTAGCGCGGCACCGCACGTTCGGCGAGCAGCAGTGTCTGGCTATTCATTGTCCTGTCCTGACCAGAGAATATCGAAGCGGCAGATGCCGTGGCCGGCCGCTTCTGGCACGGCGCGCGCATGGCGATGCACGAGCTTGCGGAACAGCCCCTCGAAGGTGGCGCGATAGAATTCCGAGGCGAGACGCCCGATCGGCACCAGGCCCTTCGCCAGGCGAATGCGGATGCCCAAGGGGTGGCCGCGCACCACATCGAGGCTGCCCGAGCCCAGGAAGGTCCAGCCATGACGCTGGATGCTGCGCGTCAGCAGGACGGCTGCGACATGCGCGGGCATGTTGGGCAGCAGCAGCCGCGCGAAGGCCGGGATGCGGTGCGCGAGCAGATATTCGGCAGTGCGCGCACCGGCTTCGCGCAGCCGTTGCAGTGCCGCTGCCTGGCCGAATTCATCGCGCAAAGCGGTGAAGAGCCGCGCGACCTCCTCCTCCTCGACCATGGTGGTGGGCGGGGCGGCCAGGTGGTTCA
>JAIXVH010000042.1 GCA_027483125.1 Acetobacteraceae bacterium
CCCACCTGGCGGAACCCCACCGAGAGATGCAGCCCGATGCTGCCCACATTCTCCGAATCGCCGATCACCGCGATCATCTGGCGGAAGCCGCGCCGCGCGGCGCTGTCCACCAGGGCCGCGGCCAGAGCCTTACCCACGCCCTGCCCGCGCACATCATCGCGCACATAGACGCTGTTCTCTGCGGCGAAGCGATAGGCGCTGCGGTCGCGATACTGCGCGTAATAGGCGAAGCCCTGCACCCGGCCATCGGCTTCCGCGACCAGCCAGGCGCAGCGCGCGGCCTGCACGCGGGCCATGCGCGCGGCCATCTCGATCTCGGAGGGCGGTTCCTCCTCGAAGGTGCCAGTGCCGTGCAGCACGTGATGCGCATAAATGGCGGTGATGGCCGGCAGGTCGTTGGCGGTCGCGTCGCGCAGCTTCATCAACCCAGCTCCTCGGCCACCATGCGCGCCAGGCGCAGCAGCATGCGATCGCGCCCCGGCCCGCAGACCAGCGAGAGGCCCACCGGCGCGCCATCCACTGTCGCTGCCGGGATGCTCACCTCAGGCAGGCCGCCCAGGCCGGCGATGGCGGTGACACCCATGCTCGCCTCGCGCACCGCATTCTGTTCGGCCTGGGTCGCGCTCAGCAGCGGCGCGGGCATGGGCGAGGTCGGGTAGGCGACCACCGCGCCGCCCATCAGCAGGCTGCGCATGCGGTGCTGGAAGTGCTTGCGGAAGGCGCGGCCGGCGGCGGCCTTGGCGAGGGGCATGTCGCGCGCGCCATCGAAGCGCGCGCCCACGCCGGGGCCGAATTCCGGCCGCGTGCGGCTGACCCAGCCGCCCAGCGTCGCCCAGGCCTCCTGCGCTTGCATGCAGCGGAAATGCTCATACAGCGTGTCCAGCCCTTCGGAGGCGAGCTTGGTGGGCAGGGCCGTGCCCATCACACGCTCCACCGCCTCCAGCGCCGGCAACAGCGCGAGGGCCACGCGCGGGTCGGCATTGACCCAGACCGCCTCGGCCTTCAGCAGCGGGCCGGCGGGCAGGCAGTTCGGCCCGCCCGGTTCCAGCGGCAGGATTTCCAGGCCCACGCGCCACAGCGTCTCGGCATCCTTCGCCAGCCAGCCTGGCGTGTCGAAGGAAGGCCCGAGCGGGCAGCAGCCGGCCAGGGTGATCGCGCCCCAAGTCGGGCGGATGCCATAGACGCCGCAATAGCTGGCCGGGATGCGCACCGAACCGCCAGTGTCCGAGCCCATGGCGAAATCCACGAGCCCGGCCGCCACCGCGGCCGCGCTGCCGCAGGAGGAACCGCCGGGGAAACGGTCCGGCGCCTTGGGGTTGATGGGCGTGCCGTGCCAGACATTCTCGCCGGTCAGGCCATAGGCCAGTTCGACGGTCTTGGTCTTGCCGACCAGCGTCGCGCCGGCCTCCAGCAGCGCCAACACGACGGGCGCGGTGGCGGCGGCCGGGCCATGGGTGCGGCCCCATTCCGGATGGCCATAGGTGGTGACGGCGCCCTGCACATCGTACAGGTCCTTCACCGCGAAATTCAGGCCGGCCAGCGGGCCGTGCTCCACGCCCGCGACATGCAGCCGAGGCCCGGGAATGAAGGGGCCTGTTGTGTCGTCCGTCATGCGCCTCGCCTGCCGTGGAATGTCACGGCACATTCTAGGGCAGGCGAGGGGGCTGGCAATGACCGCTCAGCGCGCGCGCAGGAATTCCGGCACGCGCAGCAGGATCAGTTCATTGTCATCGGCACGCGAGAGGTGGCGGCCGGCGCTGAAGGGCAGGTTGTTGTCATTGCCCACGATGATGTGGTCGGCATCGACCATCGCCACATTCTCGATGGTGAAGAAGGGGAAGGTGAACACCGTGTCCGGCGCGCCGGGGGCACGGTCGCCGCGCTGGCGGGCCACACGGTCCGGGTCCTGGATGGCCATCAGATCGATATGGCCGATCTTGCGCACGAAGCCTTCCGCATCGACCGCGCCGAAATCGACCAGGTAGACGCGCTTGAACCGTGCGGGCTGCGCGAAGCATGGCGCTTCCGGCGAGCCTTCGCTGCCTTGCGCGCAGGCGCGGGCGGCATCGCCCTCGCCATTGTCGCGCTCGATGATCAGCGCGCGGCGTTCGTCGATGAAGTTGAAATCGCCGATCGCGGTGGCGCCGGGTTCCAGGCGGTAGCGCAGGTTGCGGCCGGTCCAGGCCATGCGCGCCACATCGAATTCCAGCAGCCGCAGGAACGGCCCTTCGGCGTTGGCGGTGCCAGCGGCAAACAGCGTCTGTTCCATCAGCGCCCAGATGGTGCGGCCATCCGGCGTCAGCGCCATGCCCTCATAACCGCCGGAGCGGCGGACGCGGAAACCCACACCGGCCGTGGGGTTGGGCGGCACCTGCAGCGCGTGGTGGTCGGGCGTGCGCAGCACCTCGCCATCCAGCGTGGTTTCGATCACCGCGCGCAGCCGGCCCTCGGCATCGAAATGCAGCAGATAAGGCCCGAATTCATCGCCGAGCATCATGGTCCCGTCGGGCAGCAGCTGGATGCTCTCGATGTCGAAATCAGCGCCGGTCAAATGGCGCGTGGCGGTGGCTTCATTGGTGATGGGGAAGCGCGTGACGCGGTTGGGGTCCGACAGGAAGATGGTGCGCTCCAGCGCCACCGCGCCGGTCTGCCAGTTCGGGCGAACGCGATGGATCATCAGCAGCGCATCAGGGCTGTTGCGGCGATTCCCGAAGCCATTGTCACCCGTCACCCAATAGCTGCCATCGCCCGCGGGGCGGATGCCGGAAAAGCCCTGCACCGGCTGGCCCTGGAAGGGCAGCGCGAGGCCCGTGGTGCGGCGGCCATAGCCCGGCAGGGACATCGACGGCTCGCTGCCCACGCGCTCATTGCGCAGATTGCCCGCGCCGGTGAAGCGGCCGGAGATGGCAAAATACTCCGGCGCGCCGGCGGGCGGCGGCACCATGGTATTGGCGGGCAGCACGGCCTGACCCACCAGCCGCGCCTCGAAGCGCTGATCGGCGATGGCGGGCGCGCTCAGCGCGATGACGGCGATGGTGGACAGCAGCAGGCGACGCATCATGGTTATCTCCCGGAACGGAGGCCGCGATGTAGCGGCGACGCATGACAGGCCGATGGCGTTCGCGTGACGGTTCAGCGCCCGTGGAAGGCGCGGAACCAGCGCACGAATTCGGGCACGCCGAAGCTCACCGGCGTCTCCGGCACGAAGCCGGTCAGCGCGCGCAGCAGCGAGGGGTCGGCCCAGGTGACGGGCACCTCGCCGGGCTGCATGGGCAGCAGGTTGGTTCGCGCGCGCAGGTTGAGCGCGGCCTCGATCTCGGCCACGAAATCCAGCAGCCGCACCGGCGCACCGCCGCCGATATTCACCACGCGATACGGGGCGACAGGCGATGCGCCCTGCCCGCCCGCGGCCGGTGGCAGCGCGGCCAGCCGCAGGATGGCTTCGACCATGTCATCGATGAAGGTGAAGTCGCGGCGCATGTCGCCATGGTTGTAGAGGTCGATGGCCTCGCCCTTCAGCATGGCGTCGGTGAATTTGAACAGCGCCATGTCCGGCCGGCCCCAAGGCCCATAGACGGTGAAGAAGCGAAACGCCGTGATTGGCAGGCCATGGATATGCGCATGGCTGTGGCCCATGATTTCCATCGCGCGCTTGCTGGCGGAATAGATGTTCAGCGCGGTGTCGGCGGGGTCGGTCTCCTGGAAAGGCAGCGCGGTGGTGGCGCCATAGACCGAGCTGGTCGAGGCCAGCAGCAGATGTTCGGGGGGTGCTGCGCGACACGCCTCCAGCAGGTTGAAGCTGCCCTGGATGTTGGATGTCACGTAATCCTGCGGCGCCTTCAGCGCGTGCCGCACCCCGGCCTGGGCCGCCAGATGCAGCACCACGCGCGGGCGGGTGCGGGCGAGCAGCGCGGCCACGGCAGGGCCATCGGCCAGGTCCAGGATATTGGTCTCGAAGCGGTTGGATTCGCCCAGGATGCGATGCCGCGCCTCTTTCAGCGCGACGTCGTAATAGGCGTTCATATTGTCCAGGCCCACCACATGCTCGCCCTGCGCCAGCAGGCGCCGCGCGCAATGGAAGCCGATGAAGCCGGCGCTGCCGGTGACCAGGATCGTCAAAGCCGCCGTGCCCCTTTTCGCATCGCCCCCGGCGGTTCAAGCTGCCGCCGATGCACCGCATGACAAGTTCCGCCTGATGCTGCAAGCGCACGACCTGGCCTGTTGGCGGGGCGAGAGGCTGGTCTTCGCGGGGCTTGGCTTCACGCTGGCGCCCGGGGCCGCGCTGCAATTGCTGGGGCCGAATGGCGCGGGCAAGTCCTCGCTGTTGCGTGTGCTGGCCGGGCTGCTGCCGCCCTTCGATGGCAGCGTGACCTGGGATGGTGAGGATACGCGCATCGAACCCGCGGCGCATGCACGCCGCACGCGCTATCTGGGCCATCAGGATGCCCTGAAACCGGCGCTGACGGCGCGGGAAAACCTGACCTTCCAGGCGCGGCTGGCCGGCGGCGATGTGGATGCGGCGCTGGCCGCGATGGATCTGACGCCGCTGGCGGAATTGCCGGCGCGGCTGCTCTCGGCGGGGCAGAAACGCAGGCTGGCCTTGGCGCGGCTGGCACTGGCGCCGGCGCCGCCCTGGCTGCTGGATGAACCGACGCTGGGGCTGGATGTCGCCTCCGTCGCGCGTTTCGGCGCGATGCTGGCCGCGCATCGCGCCCAGGGCGGCGCGGTGCTGGCGGCGACGCATCTGCCGCTGCCCTTGCCCGATGCCGGCGAGTTGCGGCTGGAGCCTGCGCCATGACCGCCTGGCTTGCCGTGCTGGGGCGTGAACTGCGCCTGGCGCTGCGCCACCCGGCGGATGCGCTGGCGGCGGTGCTGTTCTTCCTGCTGGTGGCGGCGTTGTTTCCCTTTGGCGTGGGGCCGGCGCCGGAGACCCTGGCGCGGCTGGCACCGGGTGCACTGATCGCCTCCGCGCTGCTGGCCGCGTTGCTGCCGCTGGACCGGTTGTGGGGGGCGGAGGCGGATGATGGTTCGCTGGATCTGCTGCTGCTCTCGGGGCTGCATCCGGCGCTGCTCGCGCTCGCCAAGGCCTGCGGGCATTGGTTGACCACGGGGCTGCCGCTGTTGCTGGCCACACCCATCGCGGCGGCGATGCTGAACCTGCCGACAGAGGCCTGGGGCACGGCGATGATCGCGCTCGGCCTCGGCTCCGCGCTGCTGTCATTGCTGGGCACGGCGGGGGCGGCGCTGACGCTGGGTGCCAGGCGCGGCGGCGTGTTGCTGCCGCTGCTGGTGCTGCCGCTGGCGATCCCCGCGGTGATCTTCGGCGCGGCGGCGATCGAGGCGGCGGCGGGTATCGTGAACCCGCGCCCGATGCTGCTGTTGCAGGGCGCGTTGCTGGCGCTCGCCCTGCCCTTGGCGCCGCTGGCGGCGGGGGCTGCGCTGCGCGGGGAGTAGCCTTGCTACGAGGATGCTTCACCGCTCCGGCCATGCCGCCTGCGCGGATCATGCGCCAGGCTCAGGACTCACCGCTCGAGCCAGAAGATGAAGATGGCGGCGAGTGTGATGGCGCCGAAGAAGGTGCGTGGGCAGCGATCATGGCGGGTTGCGATGCGGCGCCAGTCCTTGAAGCGGCCGAACATGACCTCGACGGGGTACCGCTTTCGGTAGAGCTTTGGGTCGTGCGGGATAGGCTGCTTGCGGTTCTTCTTGGAAGGGATGCATGCGGTGATGGCGCGCGCGGCCAGGCCTTCGCGGAAAGGATTGCTGTCATAGCCGCGGTCGCCGATCAGCACCTTCGCGGCGGGCGTGGCGGGTAGCATCAGGCCAGCGCCCTTTTGGTCGTTCATCTGGCCTTCGGTGACTGATGTTGCCCCGCGTGTGCACGGCGCAGAGATAGCCCTGCTTCCGATCAGCCTTGCGCTGGATGCAGCCTTTATCGCCGCGATGCAGCGCAGTCGGCGCTTCCGCGTGACCTTCGAGCATCGGGCGCGGTCCGATTGATTGCGGTCTCGGTTCGCTCGAGTCGCGCCCGGTCCGGTCGGCCCGCTTGATACGTCGGCACGGCAACGCGTAAAGGGCATTCTCACGAAATCGAGAGGGCCTGCCATGCCTGCCAAGACCGCGAAGACATCGGGCAGGCTGATACCGCCCCGTCGCGCTCTGCTCGGCGGCGCGCTTGCCTTGCCGGCGCTGCTGCTCGCGAGATCCGCGTCAGCGCAGGCCATCCGGTGGACCCGCCTTCCTGGCACGGCCCGTGACATCGGCGCGAACCGGAACATGGTCTGTGTCATCGGGGTTGATCCCCAGCCCGGCGGCTATGGCATCTGGCGTTGGAACGGAAGCCTCGGCGGCAACGCCTGGACCTCCATGAATGGCAGTGCCGTGAGCATAACGGCGACCGCCCACGGCAATGCCTGGGTCACGACAAGGGACGGATCGATCTTTCGCTGGCGCAACGCGCGATGGGAGTTGGTGCCCGGGCGGGCCAAGGACATCGCCTCTGGCGGCGGCCAGGTTTTCGTGATCGGGACCGCCCCGGTTCCGGGCGGCTTTTCAATCCATCGCTGGGAGGAAGGCAATATCTGGAGCCGGATGCCCGGTGGTGCGGTTCGAATTGCAGCGGACCGGGATGGCGTGCCCTTCGTGGTCAATGACCAGGGGGCCATTTTCGTTTGGAACATGGACCGTTGGGACAGGCTCCCGGGCCTCGCGCGGGATATCGGCTGCGGCCGTGACCTAGTTTACGTCATTGGTGTCAACAGCGTGCCGGGTGGTCATGGCATCTACCGCATGACGCCCCAGACCGGATACCAGAACTGGCATCCGGTCAATGGCGGTGGGGAGCGGATCGCTGTCGACGCCGATGGCTCACCCTGGGTGGTCAACGATTTGGGCCAAATCTTCAAGGGCTGAGGCGGCGCCGCACCCTCGTTCAGTTCAGTCGCACACCAGTTTGGCTTTCAAGTGATTTACATTGCGAGAGAAATGAGGCGACGATCGCGATACTGCCCCGTCCCGGCCAACAGACACATGCCCTGGGACGACGCGCGATGCTCGGCGGTGCGCTCGCCCTGCCCGCGCTGCTGCTCGCGAGATCCGCGTCAGCGCAGGCGATCCGATGGACCCGCCTTCCTGGCACGGCTCGTGACATTGGCGCGAACCGGAACATGTTCTGTGTCATCGGGGTTGATCCCCAGCCCTGCGGCTATGGCATCTGGCGTTGGAACGGAAGCCTCGGCGGCAACGCCTTGACCTCCATGAATGGCAGCGCCGTGAGCATAACGGCGACCTCCCACGGCAATGCCTGGGTCAAAGCGCTTGGCGAGGTCCGTGATGCCGGCTGTCAGCGTCACTTGGTCGTCGGCCGGTCGCATCGGGCTGCGCTGCACCGAGCGGTCAGACCCGCCGCGGCCGCCAACCGGGCGCCGTCACCCTTGAATATGCCGCCGGATCGCCGATACGATCACCGCTGGAAGGCCGGATCGGCCGCCCATCTGGAGAATCCTGGTGTATTGGGCATTCCGTACGAGGTTTCGTACTAGGCTCAGGCCTCACTGATCGAGCCAGAAGATGAAGACGGCGGCGAGTGTGATGGCGCCGAAGAAGGTGTGTGGGCAGCGATCATAGCGGGTTGCGATGCGGCGCCAGTCCTTGAAGCGGCCGAACATGACCTCGACGGGGTACCGCTTTCGGTAGAGCTTTGGGTCGTGCGGGATGGGCTGCTTGCGGTTCTTCTTGGAAGGGATGCATGCGGTGATGCCGCGCGCGGCCAGGCCTTCGCGGAAAGGATTGCTGTCATAGCCGC
>JAIXVH010000088.1 GCA_027483125.1 Acetobacteraceae bacterium
AGGTCTTCAAGCCGACGGAAGTGCTGATGATGCTGAGCGCGTTCTCCAATATCGAGACGGTGCATATCGCCGCCTATTCGCATTGGCTTGATACCATCGGCATGCCCGAGGCCGAATACACTGCCTTCCTCAAATACAAGGAGATGAAGGACAAGTACGACTACATGCAGGCATTCTCGGTCGAGAACAAGGTCGAGATCGCCAAGACGCTGGCCGCCTTCGGTGCGTTCACCGAAGGGCTGCAACTCTTCGCCTCCTTCGCGATCCTGATGAACTTCCCGCGCTTCAACAAGATGAAGGGCATGGGGCAGATCGTCTCCTGGTCAGTGCGTGACGAGACGCTGCATTGCCTGTCCGTGATCCGGCTGTTCCGCACCTTCGTGCAGGAAAACCCGGAAATCTGGAACGACGAGCTGCGCCGGGACCTGTACCTGATCTGCGCCACCATCGTGGAGCATGAGGATGCCTTCATCGACCTGGCCTTCGAGCTGGGCGGCGTGCAGGGCCTCGAATCTGCTGATGTGAAGCAGTATATCCGCTTCATCGCCGATCGCCGCCTGACACAGCTGGGCCTGGAGCCCATGTATCACGTGGAAAAAAACCCCCTGCCCTGGCTCGATGAAATGCTCAATGCCATCGAGCACACGAACTTCTTCGAGAACCGCGCGACCGAATACTCCAAGGCCAGCACGGAAGGCTCGTGGGAAGATGCGTTTGCCGATGATGTCTTCACCACGCCGCAGCCGGCCGGCGATATCGCCGTGGCGCGGCACTGACCTGCGCGTAAACGCCTTGCCGCCCGGGGATTCCGGGCGGTAGGGAGCGCCATGAACTTTCTGCCGCGCCTCCTCCAAACGCGTGATGCCCGCGCGCCACAGCCGCGCTAGGAGCGGATCATGCTGAAGGTCATCCGGTATTCGGCATTCGCCCTGCTGGCCATGATCGGTGGCCTATGGGGCTATGCATGGACATCCCGCGCGCCAGGCCAGGGCGTGGGGGAGGCCTTTGCCGAGCGCCTGGCCGCGGTCTTCGGCCAACAGATGCCGCTGCCCGCAGCCGGCGGCGGCGGGGTGCAGTTGCCCGCGGGCATCAGTCTGGGCGGCGCCTTCAGCCTGACCCGCCAGGATGGCGTGGCCGTGACCGAGCGCGATTATGCCGGCCGCTGGCTGCTGGTCTATTTCGGCTTCACCTACTGCCCCGATGTCTGCCCCACTGAACTCGGCCGCATCGCCGATGTGATCGATGCCCTGGGGCCCGCCGGCGAACGCGTCACACCCATGTTGATCACCATCGACCCCGAGCGCGACACCCAGGCGGCACTGGCCGACTATGTCTCGCGCTTCCACCCGCGCATGCAGGGTCTGACCGGCACGCCCGAACAAGTGGCCGAGGTCGCGCGCCGCTACCGCGTTTTCTACTCACGCGTGCAGCGGCCCGACATGTCGGCCTATCTGATGGACCATTCGAGCTTCATCTACCTGGTTGGCCCCGATGGCCGCGTCAGGCTGCTTTTTCGGCCAGAAACCGCGGTGGAGGAGATGGCCAGGGCCATCAACATACAGTTAAGGGCGCTCACTTCCTCGTGAATGTGGCGGGTGGCGCGATTTTGTACACAGAACACCGTTTCAATCGCCACGCTGGCTGTGGCACGATATCACGGGTTTGGGACTGCAAATGAACATGGACGGCGCCAGCTTCGAGAATGCGCAGGACGCGAAGGGCCCGCCGCAGCGGCATAGCCGCCGGCTGTCCGACAAGGTCCTGATCGCCTTTCACCACGCCTGCGACCAGGCCGATCTGGAGGTCGCCGAGCAATTGCTCCGCACCCTCGAGATGATGCTCACGCGCCGCGCCACCAACCCGGACGCCAATCGTCGCCGCAACATCGAGAGCCTGGTGGCCGCACATGAGCGGCTGTGGCATCTGCGCCACCCAGGCTGACCTCACCGGCCCATTGAGAATGCCGGCGGGTCATTGTCCCGGCGGGTTCTGGTATCAGCCGGCCTCGATCGCCAGGCTGCCTCGCATCACCTCCACACAGGCACCGCCCACCGTGGCGCGGATGCCATCCGCCGTGCGCCGCGCGGTGGTGCGCAGCAAGGAAGGCCGGCCCATTTCCACGCCTTGCAGCATGTCCCAGGCGCCATGATCGGCGCCTGACAGGTGCAGCAGCAACGCGGCCAGGGGCGTGGCGGCCGAGCCCGTCGCCGGGTCCTCCAACACGCCGAGCGGTGGGGCGAACATCCGCGTGCGCAGCCGCGCGCCGTCATGCGCATAGAGATAGAGCCCGGTGCGCCCGGCCAACTCAGGCCGGCTGTCGATCAGCACGCGGGAGGCCGCGATATCCGGCGCGGCACGCGCCAGCGCCTCGGGCGAGACCTCGGCCAGGATGAAGGGATTGCCGACCGAGGCGCGCAGCGGGGCGTGCGCGCTGGTGATGATGTCCGCGGCCGCGAGGCTCGCCATCGGCGCGACCTCGGCCGGCGTGAAGCTCTCGGCCAGGCTCAGCGGCTGCGGCGCGGCGATGGTGGCGCTCTCGAGCGCACCGGCGGCATCGCGCGTGATGCGCACCTCCACCAGCCCTGCGATCTCCTCGAACAGCAGCACGCCGTCGCGCGCGCGATCGGCCAGCGCCCAGCCGGTGCCGACATTGGGGTGGCCGGCAAACGGCATCTCGCGCGCAGGGGTGAAGATGCGCACCTGCGCGGTGTGGGCGGGGTCCTGAGGCGGCAGCACGAAGCTGGTCTCGGAGAGGTTGAATTCGCGCGCGATGGTTTGCATCTGCGCCCCAGTCAGGCCGCGCGCATCGGGGAAGACGGCCAGCGGATTGCCGCCGAAGCGGGTGGTGGTGAAGACGTCGAGGGTGATGAAGGGGAAATGCTGCATGGCGCCATGGTAGAGCATGACCCGCAAAGGCGGAATCGCCGGCGCGGCGAATCATTCTCGCATGGCGGCTACAGCGGTTTGGCGCGCGGGCGGCGAGATGGCTGGGGGACCTGGATTCGAACCAAGGCTGCCCGGGTCAGAGCCGGGAGTTCTACCGCTAAACTATCCCCCAACAGGGAGGCGCGCTATAGCGCAGCCCGCGCGGAATTCCAACCCGCCTGGCGGCGGAGATTCTCCTTGCCCCGGTAGCACCGCGCGGCGGATCATGCGAATTGGGCGATCCCGCCCGCATTGGACAAGCCCTTATGCCAGAAGGCGTGCTGCAGACCGGACCCGACAGGCGCCCTGCCGCCGCGGCCGCGCGCGCGCATTTCTATGCGGCGCTGGATCTGGGCACGAATAATTGCCGGCTGCTGGTCGGCACCCCGGCGCCGGGCGGGTTTCGCGTGGTCGATAGTTTCAGCCGAATCGTGCGCCTGGGCGAGGGGCTGTCGGCCACCGGCCGGCTGTCCGATGCCGCGATGGACCGCGCGGTCGAGGCGCTGACCGCCTGTGCCGACAAGCTGACGCGCCGCCCCTTGCGCGGCTTCGCGGCCGTGGCCACCGAGGCCTGCCGCCGCGCCGCCAATGGCCGCGAATTCCTGGCCCGCGTGCATGCGCAGACCGGCATTGCACCGCGTGTCATCAATGCGCGCGAGGAAGCGCAGCTCGCCATGGCCTCCTGCGCGCCCTTGCTGCGCGCGGGCGACAGGCGGGCAATCCTGTTCGATATCGGCGGCGGCTCGACCGAAATCGCCTGGATGCGCACCGCTGGGCGGGGGCGAGAGCCGGAATTGGCCGGCACCATCTCGATTCCCGTGGGCGTCGTGACATTGTCCGAAAGGCCGGGCGATTCCTGCTTCACCCGCGCGGGCTTCAACGCCGTGCGCGATGAAGTGGCCGAGAAGCTGCGCGCCTTCGACGCTGTGCATTGCATCAGCCAGGAAATCCGCCAGGGCGGCGCAGAGCAGGGCGTGCGGCTGATCGGCACCTCCGGCACCGTCACGACACTGGCCGGCACCGTGCTGGACCTGCCGCGCTACCGCCGGCAATGGGTGGATGGCGTGTGCCTCGATGCGCTGGAGGCCGATGCGGCGCTGGAAAAGCTGTTCAGCATGGGCCGCGACGGGCTGGCGGCGCATCCCTGCATCGGGCCGGAGCGCGCCGATTTCGTGCTGCCCGGCTGCGCCGTCTATGCCGCGATCCGCGAGGTCTGGCCGGTGCCTGTGCTGACGGTCGCTGATCGTGGCCTGCGGGAGGGCATGCTGATGCGGCTGATGCAGGCGGACAGGCCGCGGCACTGGGCCTGAGAGGCTACAGCCCGTGCGCCAACCGCCGCGTATTGCTGGCCCGCAGGTTGCGCAGCCGCGCCAGCGCCCAGGTCGGGAAGATCTGCCGATAGCCGTGATAGCGCAGGTAGAAAACGCGCGGAAAACCCGTGCCCGTATAGTCTGGCTCGGTCCATTCGCCGTTGCCGTCCTGCTGCTCCATTAGCCAGGCGGCGCCGCGCAGCAGGGCCGGGCTTTCCAGCTCGCCCGCCGCCATCAGCGCCAGCATGGCCCAGGCGGTCTGGCTCGCCGTCGAACGCCCGGGGCGCGATGAAGCGTCTGGCGCCGTGCCGCCGCGCTCGGGATAGGTGTCGCCATCCTCGCCCCAGCCGCCATCGGGGTTCTGGCGGGTCTCGATCCAGGCGACGGCGCGGCGCATCGACGGGTGGTCATGCGGCAGGCCCGCGGCGTTCAACGCGCAGAGCGCCGACCATGTGCCGTAGATGTAGTTGATGCCCCAGCGGCCATACCAGGCGCCATCGGCCTCCTGCGCGGCCAGGATATAGGCCACCGCGTCGCGCGCCGGCTTGCCATCCGCCTGGCCCAATTGTGACAGCATGCCAAGGCAGCGGCCGGTCACGTCCACCGTCGGCGGGTCCAGCAGCGCGCCATGATCCGCGAAAGGGATATTGTTCAGGTAGTGGTAGGTGTTGTCGGCATCGAAAGCGCCCCAGCCGCCGCCCTTGGACTGCATGCCCGCGGTCCAGACCGCCGCGCGCTGGATCGCGGCGTCGATATCCGGCCGCGCCTCGGGCGACATTTGCCGCCAGCGATCCATGGCCAGCACCACGACGGCGGTGTCATCGACATCGGGGTAATGCGGGTTGGCGTATTGGAAGGCCCAGCCGCCAGGTGCCAGGCCCGGGCGCTGCCAGGCCCAATCGCCCTTCACATCCTTGATTTCGCAGGTCAGCAGCCAGTCCAGGCCGCGCTCCACCGCGCTGACCGCCTGCTCGCCGCCGGCTTCCAGCAGCGCATGCGCGACCAGCGCCGTGTCCCAGACCGGAGAGAAACAGGGCTGCACATAGGTCTCGCCATCATCGCGATCGGTGACGAGTTTCTCCACCGCGGCCCAGGCCGTGACCATGCGCGGATCATCATGGGGCACGCCCAGGCAATGATACATCCAGACCGCATTGGCCATGGCGGGATAGATGGCGCCCAGCCCGTCATCGCCGTTCAGGCGTTCGGTGACAAAGCGTTCGCAAGCGGCCTCGGCGCGGATGCGGTGGGTGCGCGGGAAGATCTTCTGGGCGCGCTGCAAGGCCCAGTCCACCGCGCGGAACAGGCTGATCCAGGGTTCCTGCTGATGCGCACCGCCGGGCCATTCCTTCACCTCGTCGGGCGGGGTGGTGAACAGTTCACGGATATCGACGCCGATCGGCGCCAGCGGCGCGGGCCTGCGGGCCATCACCACCGTCAGCGGGATCAGCACGGTACGCGCCCAGTAGCTGACCTTGCCGACATGGAAGGGGAACCACTTGGGCAGCAGCATCAATTCGGGCGGCATCACCGGCACGGCGTGCCAGGGCACCTGGCCGAACAGCGCCAGGGTGCAGCGGGTGAAGACGTTGGATTTCGCGGCGCCACCGGCCGCCAGAATGGCCTCGCGCGCCGCCACCATATGCGGCGCATCGGCGGCATCGCCGATCAGGCGCAGTGCAAAATAGGCCTTCACCGAGCAGGAAATATCCAGCGGCCCGCCATGGAACAGCGGCCAGCCGCCGCCGCAGTTTTCGGTTTCCTGCTGCTGCACGCGGCGAAGATAACTGCCGATGCGCGCCTCACGCTCGGGCTGCACGCGGCCGAAGAAGCGGCAGAGCATGACATATTCGGCCGGGATGGTTCCGTCGGCCTCGAGCTCGAACACCCAGTGCCCGTCACCCTGCTGGCGGGCCAGCAAGGCGTCACGCGCGCGGCCGACCGCGGCATCCAGCGCCATGCCGCTCACGCGCGCGGTTCCGCGCAACATCGGCGATGCGGTGATGTCCGGCAGGCTGTCCACGCTCACGATCCCTTGATGGTCTTGTTCCGCTTTGTTCCTTACGCCGGAACAGGGGGTTTTGCGAAGCCTCTGAGGGATAGGCTTGGATCATGTCGGTAGCATGGCAGGCGGCCGGCGCGCCCTCAAGCGATGAGGATGTCCCGCGAAGCGAAGACTATATCGCCAGCCTCCAGCATGGGGTTTCCGATCAGGAAGGCCACCACATGCGCGCCGCCCGCGCCCGTGCCATCGGGGTCGAACCACAGCGCTTGGGTGTTTGTGTCCTGCCAGAATGTCGCTGTGGCATGGGTCGGCCCAACGCTGGCGCCGCGGTGGAAGCCCACGCCTGCGGTCAGGCCGAAGCCCAGATGGGCGGCGAATTCCGTGGCACTGACATAAATTCTGTCGCCATCCTGCCGATTGAAATCCATCACCAGATCGGTGCCATTGTCGGGGCGTTCGAAGAAGAAGATGTCGCCCCCCGCTCCACCCCAGAGCGTATCGAGCCCTGCCCCGCCATTGACCACATCATCGCCCGCCTCGCCGAAGAGCTGGTCGCGGCCTAGTTGGCCATAGACGCCATCATTGCCATCACCGCCCGCGACGACATCATCGCCGCCTTCGCCGAACAACTGGTCATGGCCGGCCTGGCCATAGACGCTGTCATGGCCCCAGCCGGCAATAAGATTGTCCTGACCGGCTTCGCCGAACAGCGCGTCATCATCATCCTCGGCGAACAGGGTGTCGTTGCCGGCGCCACCGATCAGCAGGTCGCGGCCGCGATGGCCGTTGAGCATGTCATCACCTTCGCCGCCCTCGATCAGGTCCTCGCCCAGGCCACCAAAGAGGCTGTCCGGGCCAGCGCCGCCATTGATGGAATCATTGCCTGTTCCACCTGTGACGGCATTGCCCATGGCATCGCCGATCAGCCGGTCATGGCCAGCGCCGCCCAGCAGGTTCTCGATATGGTTCAGCGTGTCGGTACCGGCACCGCCGGTGTTCTGGGCGCTGGTCATGCGCAGGTCGACGGTCACGCCCAGCGTGGCGGTGGCATAGCTCGCGGTGTCGGCGCCATCGCCGCCATCGATACTGTCATTGCCGCCCGCGCCTTCCAGCGTGTCGTTGCGCCCGCCGCCCAGCATGGTGTCGGCATCGGGCGTGCCACGCAGCCGATCGGCCAGGGTGGTGCCGCGATAGGTGGCGCCGCCGCTGGAGGGGTTGAAATAGAGATAGGCGGAGCCAGCGCCGTCGCCCGCGAAGTCGGTACCGGACGCGCCGATCAGCAGGTCGGTGAAGCCATCGCCGTCGACATCGCCGGAAGCGGCGGAGGCGCCCACGAAATCCTCGATCGTGGTGCCATCCAGCCGGAAGCCGTTGCTGCCATTGAGCGCGGCCAAGCTCATCACCGGCGCGAAGCCGCCGGCCTTGCCGAGCACCACATAGGTCGAGCCCGACTGGTCGCCATTGTTTGAGGCATTCCCGTTGCCGATCAGCAGATCGGCGAAGCCATCGCCATTCATGTCACCGGCCGAGCCCACCCAGCCGCCGCTGCGGTCGTTGGTCGTCGTGCCATCCAGCCGGAAGCCGTTGGTGCCATTCAGCGTGGCCGGGTCGAAGCTCGCCGACCAAGCGCCGGTCTTGCCGAACACCACATAGATCGAGCCCGAATTCACGCCATTCGGATCCGCGAATGGCGCGCCGATGATGAGATCGGTCAGGCCATCGCCATTCACATCGCCGGCGTTGGACACTGATCGGCCAAAGCGATCACCGGCCGCCACGCTCGTCAGCCGGAAGCCGTTGCTGCCATCTAGGCTTGCGAGGTCGAGCGAGGCCGGGAAACCGCTCGTCCGGCCGAATACCACAAAGATAGAATCGAATTCGCTGGCGTAGAGGCTGGAGCGCATGCCGGCGATGATCATGTCAGCCAGGCCATCGCCATTCACATCGCCGGCGCTGGCCACGGCCGCGCCGCTCCAGTCATCTGCCACCACACCGTCAAGCCGGAAGCCGTTGTTACCATTCAGGGTGGAGAGCTCCAGCACGGGCGCCCAGCCCTGGGCGCGCCCGAATACCACATAGCTGGCGCCGGTCGGGGCGCCATCGGGTGTCGCATTCGGTGCACCCAGGATCAGGTCGGCAAAGCCATCGCCATTCACATCGCCCGCGCCGGCCACGGAAAACCCGGCGAGGCTGCTGGCATTTGCGCCGTTGAGCCGGAAGCCCGTGCTGCCATCCAGCGCGGAGAGCGCGAGCGGCCCGCTCCAACCGCCAGCCCTACCGAACACCACATGCGCATAGCCGGTTACGGCGACATTCGGGTGAAACAAGGCGGGCGAGCCGATGACCAAGTCGTCATGGCCATCGCCATTAAGATCCCCGGCCGAGGCCATGGACAGGCCAGTATAGTCGGACTGCCCGATACCATCGATGCGCAGACCGGAGTCACCGCCCAGCGTGCCGAGGCTGAGCGTGGGGCTCCAGCCGCCAGCCCTGCCGAACAGCAGATAGCTCACGCCGGTTACATCGCCGGCCGGGGCGGCCCCGATGGCTCCGATCACCATGTCGGCGAAGCCATCGCCATTGAAATCGCCGACCGAGGCGAGCGGCACGCCCGTGCTATGGCCCGCCGCCGTGCCGTCCAGGCGCACACCGGTGGTGCCGTTCAGGCTGGAGAGAGCGATGGGTGTGGCAAAGGACATGCAGATGCTCCCGTTGACTTGCGGAAAAGTGAACTCTCAGGGGGAGCTGCAAAAGCCACATCGCGCGACCTTCCCGAATTTTGTCAGCGCCGGATGCCGCGCGCAGCGGCGGAACACGGCCATGTTCGACACGGCCTATCACGGCGATCGACCGCGCCTATCGCCTGCGCTCGGCCATGGCACCAGCGCAGAACACGTCATGCCGTAGCAGCCGCACCGCCTGGAAGGCGGCCATGGTCTGCACCGCTTCTGGCAGCACCTGCACCAGCCGCGGCTGGTTCTTGATCAAGCCTGCCTCCTCCAGCCGCTCCAGTATGCGCATCAATTGCGAGCGCGGCAGGCTCAAGCGAGCTGCCTCATCGCCCGGCCGGAAAACGACATCGCCGGGCCGCAAGGGCGATGCCAGCCCCAGCATCAGCGCGACCATCACCAGATAGCCGCCATCGATCGCGGTCATCGCGGCCAGCTTGGGCACGCGCACCCGCGCGATCGGTGCGGCGCGCAGCATGGCCCCGCGCTGGCGCTGGAAGGCCCAGAAGAATGCCGGGTCGGCCTTGAAGCGCTGCAGATAGCCGCGGCCCGGCCGCAGCATCTCCAGCGTTTCCAGATGCAGCCGCAGCCGTTCGCGGAATTCCGCCTCCAGCGCCGGACTAGGAACCAGGCGGCGCAGGCGGCGATCTGGGCCGGCGGGCGCATCCAGCAGCCGGCCCGCGCGGCGCAGCACCGCCACCTGCGCCTCCACCCGGCCATGCGCCATGATGCCGAGCGCAGTGCATTCGCGCACCAGGCGCGACAATGTAAGGCCCGAGCCGGGCGCGGCGGGGTCGAAGGTGGCATGCAGCCACATGGCGTAGATCGAGATGAAGAACCGGCTCTCATCGGCGAACATCTTGCGCACCAGCCAGCCGTCATGGATCGCCAGGAAGCGTTCCAGCAGGTGGCGCATCGCCGCCGCATAGCCGGGCTCGGCGATCAGGGCGCGAATGGTGGTCTCGTCATCCGGGTCCGGAAGGCCGAAGGCGGCCGCAGCATCCTGCATGGCGGCATGCTACAGCCGATCCAGGCAGGCCCGCCAGCTTGCGCGCCCCCGTCACCGGCGGCGATAAGCGCGCTTTTGTATGGAAACCCAATGATCCGCCTCGACAACATCAGCAAGCAGAACGGCCGCCAATTGCTGTTCATTGAAGCCTCCGCCGCCCTGCAACGCGGCGAGAAGGCGGGGCTGGTCGGCCCCAATGGCGCGGGCAAATCCACCCTGTTCCGCATGATCACCGGCGCGGAGGAGCCCGATGAGGGCCTGGTGATGGTCGATCGTGGCGTGACCATCGGCTTCTTCAGCCAGGATGTGGGCGAGATGTCCGGCCGCAGCGCCGTCGAACAGGTGATGGAGGGCGCGGGCGCGGTCAGCGAGGTGGCAGCCGAGCTGGCGCAGCTGGAAGCCGCCATGGCCGACCCCGACCAGGCCGATGCGCTGGACGACATCATCATGCGCTTCGGTGAGGTGCAGGCACGCTTCGAGGATCTGGGCGGCTACGAGCTGGAAACGCGCGCGCGCGAGGTGCTGGCCGGCCTGTCCTTCAGCCAGGAGATGATGGAGGGCGATGTCGGCAAGCTCTCCGGCGGCTGGAAAATGCGCGTGGCACTCGCCCGCATCCTGCTGATGCGCCCCGATGTCATGCTGCTGGACGAACCCTCCAACCACCTCGACCTCGAAAGCCTGATCTGGCTGGAGCAGTTCCTGAAGGGCTATGACGGCGCGCTGCTCATGACCTCGCACGACCGCGAATTCATGAACCGCATCATCGACCGCGTGATCGAAATCGACGGCGGCAACCTGACCACCTATGCCGGTGACTACGCCTTCTACGAAGCCCAGCGCGCGATGAATGAACGCCAGCAACAGGCGCAATTCGAACGGCAGCAAGCCATGCTCGCCAAGGAAATCAAGTTCATCGAACGCTTCAAGGCCCGCGCCTCGCACGCCAGCCAGGTGCAAAGCCGCGTCAAGAAACTGGACAAGATCGAACGCGTCGAACCCCCGCGCCGCCGGCAATCGCTCGCCTTCGAATTCCAGCCCGCGCCACGCTCCGGCGATGACGTCGCGACATTGCGCGGCGTGCGCAAAGCCTATGGCAATCGCGTCATCTATGACCACCTCGACCTGCTGATCCGCCGCCAGGAACGCTGCTGCGTGCTCGGCGCCAATGGCGCGGGCAAATCCACCCTGCTCAAACTCGTCACCGGCTCCACGACGGCCGACCGCGGCACCGTCACACTCGGCAGCAGCACCAAACTCGCCTACTTCGCCCAGCACGCCATGGAATTGCTGGACGGCGACGAAACCGTCTTCGAAAGCCTCGAACAACGCTTCCCACGCGCCAACCAGGGCTCGCTGCGCAGCCTGGCCGGCTGCTTCGGCTTCCCCGGCGACGATATCGACAAGAAATGCCGCGTGCTCTCCGGCGGCGAAAAAGCGCGCCTGGTCATGGCACAAATGCTCTACGATCCGCCCAACTTCCTTGTCCTGGACGAACCGACCAACCACCTGGACATGGCAACCAAAGACATGCTGATCACAGCCCTGCAAAACTACGAAGGCACCATGCTCTTCGTCTCCCACGACCGACACTTCCTGGCAGCCCTGTCCAACCGCGTGCTGGAAGTCACACCCGAAGGCATCCACCAATATGACGGCGGCTACACCGAATACGTCACCCGGACCGGCCA
>JAIXVH010000453.1 GCA_027483125.1 Acetobacteraceae bacterium
CGCATTCACGCCAGCGCACCGTGCCGGTGACCTGGGCCACCAGCAGCGCGCGAATCACATCCGGGTCGGAGGCCTTGGCGGCGGTGACATTGGCCACCACCGGCGGGTTCGGCGCGCGCATGGTGGCGGCTGCCAGCGCCTCCTCCATCGCGCGCGCGGCGGGTTCCATCAGCGCGCAGTGGAAGGGGGCGGAGACGGGCAGGATCATCGCGCGCTTCACGCCGCGTGCCTTGGCGACCTCCACCGCGCGTTCCACCGCGGCCTTGTGGCCCGACAGCACGGATTGCCCGCCGCCATTGTCATTGGCCAGTTCCACCACCTCGCCCTGCGCGGCTTCAGCGGCGATCTCAGCGGCCAGATCGGCCTCGGCGCCCAGCAGCGCGGCCATCGCACCCGTGCCGGCCGGCGTGGCCTTCTGCATCGCCTCGCCGCGCAGGCGCAGCAGCCGGGCTGCGGTCGGCACATCGAAGCAGCCGGCGGCGGTCAGCGCGCTGTATTCGCCCAAGGAATGACCCGCCACCAGCGCCGCCCGTTCACCCAGGCGGAACTGGCCTTCGCGTTCCAGCACGCGCACCACGGCGACCGAGACCGCCATCAGCGCGGGCTGCGCATTGGCTGTCAGCGTCAGTTCATCGGCCGGGCCTTCGAACATCAGGCGCGAGAGGTGCTGGTTCAGCGCGTCATCCACCTCCTGGAAGGTCTCGCGCGCGATGGGGAAGGCATCGGCCAGGTCGCGGCCCATGCCGGGGGCCTGGCTGCCCTGGCCGGGGAAGACGAAAGCAACGGACATTTGGTGAACCTTGCGTGGCGTTTTGTGCCGCTATGCGACCGGCGCGATGGCCCGTCAACGCATCATGCCGCACGGCGTATCAGCGAAAAGCGCGGCCCGCTGCCCAGACATCATCAGGCATGGTCCAGAGCGCGTCATTGTCCATCGCCGCCGCGATGCCGGTGCTGGCCGCGTCGAAGATGGCCTCGCCCTTGGCCGCCGTGGCGGCGCGGGCATCGCCGCGCACGCCGGTGGGCGCGGCGCGTTCCCAGAAGGAATAGAAGCGCGAGGCGCCAGTGGGCGGCGGTGCGGTGTTGATCGGCGCGGGCACCAGGTCGTGGCGCACCTGGGCGGCATCCAGCGCGAGCCAGATGGCGGTCTCGCCCTCGCAGGCATGCATCACGCCGGATTGTGTGGTCAGGATGTTTCCGATCTCGGTGGGCGCCGCCTGCGGCCAGGTGATGGCGACCACCGGCATGGCGAATTCCACCGCGCATTCGCGAACCGAGACCGCCAGCGGATCAATGTTGCCGCCATGCCCATTGACCACCAGCAGGCGCGCAAACCCGATCGCGCGCAGGCTGCGGCAGACGCAGCGGATCATGCCGTGGAAGGTCGCGTAATCGGCGCTGATGGTGCCGCCATAGGGCAGATGGTGCTCGGACAGGCCAAGCCAGATGGGCGGCATCACCACCGCTTTCGTGCGGGCCTTCGCCGCCGCGCGCAGCGCCATCTCCTGCGCGGTGATGCTGTCGGTCCAGACCGGCAGATGCGGGCCGTGCTGCTCCAGGCTGCCGATCGGCAGGACGGGCAGGGCGCCGTCCACGGCCAGCTGCTTGAGTTCCGGGGCGGTGAGGCGTTCCCAGCGCATGGGCGATGTCTCCTTGTTGTCGCAGCGTCCCGCGCTGTTCACGCTTTGGCAACGGGGCAGGTGCATGATGCGAGTCCCTGTCCACGAGGAGCGTGGGCGCAGGCGTTGGTCCCCGCGGTTGCCGCGGACGAACGCGCCCCCAAACAGGGTTACTCACTGATGGCGATCGACCCCTGGCAGCGCCTGCCGATGGCAGGACAGGTGCGTCTGGAAGCGCGGCTTCCGGGGCAGAACCTGCCCGCCCTGCACGCCATCGCGCGCGGCCGCATGACCAGCCTGCGCGAGCAATTGCTGGCGCCCGACCCGGTCCTGGAAGACCTGCGCGCGGCGATCGAACGGCGCGACGATGCCGCGCAGGAACTGGCCGCGCAGGCGGCCATGCTGGCCGCGGGGCAGCAGGAACTGCGCGAGATCCAGGAGAGCTTCGCGCAGATCGACCGCGATGGCGTGCTGGTCGCGCCCTCCTGGATCGGGGAGGCCTATGCGCGCGTGCAGATCGAAGGCAGCGCGATGACACGCTGGCAGATGCTGGCGGGGGAAAGGCTGGACCGTCTGGCGCCGGCCGTGCTCGCCCTGGAGGAGGCCATGCCCGCGATGCAGGCCGATTTCGAGGAAGCGCGGGCCGCCCGCATCATGGCCCTGGTGCGCAAACTGCAGGACCAGCACGGTTTTGCCTGGACCACGCCGCCCAGGCCCGACGATGAGATCTGCCCGGCTGCCATCCGTGCCGCAACCCTCATGGCCACCAATGGCACCGGATGCAGTGTGATGCTGCGCTGGCGCCATGACGGCGTGACGGGTCAGGAACACCTCTCCTGGACCTTGCACGAAGGCGCGGCCCGCCACGATGGCAGCGCCGAGGACAGTGCCATCCCGCGCGCCTTGCACCCGATCAGCCTGGCCGCTTGACGCCAAGCGGGGCTGGCCTATCCGTGGGCTGAGCTGAAAACTGGCGCTGGTGGGTCGCGGGGAGGATCGGAGGGGGCAAGGCCCCCCTGAGGTCACTCGCGCCCCGCCCAGCCCAGTCGATGGAAAGGACAGCGCGCATGGTTGCAGGCAAGCCGCTTGAGGGATTGTTGGTCGTCTCGATGGAGCAGGCCGTCGCGGCGCCGACCTGTTCGGTGAAGCTGGCCGATGCCGGTGCGCGGGTCATCAAGATCGAGCGTGCGGAGGGGGATTTCGCGCGCGGCTATGATCGGGCGGCGAAGGGGCTTTCCACCTATTTCGTGTGGCTGAACCGCGGCAAGGAAAGCGTTTGCCTGGACATCAAGGCGCCGCGCGACAAGGCGCTTTTGGCGGCCTTGTTGGCGCGTGCGGATGTGTTCATCCAAAACCTGGCGCCGGGCGCGATGGCGCGGGCGGGGTTTGGCAGTACGGCGTTGCGAGAGAAGCATCCGCGGCTGATCACCGTGGATATCTCCGGCTATGGGGAGGAGGGGGAGTACGCGAAGATGAAGGCGTACGACCTGTTGGTGCAGGCGGAGAGCGGCCTGGCCAGCGTGACCGGCCGGGCCGAGGGGCCGGGGCGCGTCGGCTTTTCCGTGTGCGACATCACCTGCGGGACGATCGCGCATGCGGCGGTGCTGGAAGCGCTGATCGAGCGCGGCATCACCGGCCGCGGCAAGGGCGTCGCGGTCAGCCTGTTCGATGGCATGGCCGATTGGATGGCGGTGCCG
>JAIXVH010000212.1 GCA_027483125.1 Acetobacteraceae bacterium
AGCGGCATGGAGGTGGTGGTGATCAGCCTGCGCCGGCAATGCCATGAGCCACGCACGCTGGAGATGCACGGCCTGGACCTGCACACCGCGCGCTGCATCGTGGTGAAGTCACGCGGGCATTTCCGCGCGGGCTTCGACGAATTCGCGCCGCCCGAGCGCATCTTCGAAGTCGACACGCCAGGCCTGACCAGCCCGGTGCTGACCAATTTCGCCTGGAAGCGCCTGCCGCGCCCGGTCTATCCGCTGGATGCCGACGCGGTGTGGCCCTGAAGCGCCGCGGGCGCCGGCCCACCGGCCATCCAGTCCAGCAAGGCCACCGTATGCACGGTGGGCATGGCATCGCCGGCCAGTTGCGTCAGGCAGCCGATATTCCCGGCCGCGATGATGTCAGCGCGGGTGCGGCGGATATTGTCCAGCTTGCGCGCGCGCAGGCGGCCGGCGATTTCCGGCTGCATGATGTTGTAGGTGCCGGCGGACCCGCAGCAGAGATGCCCCTCCAGCGGTTCCTTCACGGTGAAGCCGGCACGCTGCAACAGCTGCTTGGGCAGCGCGGTGATCTTCTGGCCATGCTGCAATGAGCAGGCGCTGTGATAGGCCACCGTCAGGCCGGGGGCCGCGCGCGTGGGCGCATAGTCGAACTTCGCGAGCACTTCGGTGATGTCCATCGCAATGGCGGAGATGCGCGCGGCATCGGCGGCTTCCGGTTCCTCGCGGAACATGAAGCCGTAATCCTTGACGGTGGTGCCGCAGCCCGAGGCGTTGATCACCACCGCATCCAGCTCCAGCTTCGACCAGGCCTGGATATTGGCGCGCGCGGCTTCCATGGCGGCGTGGTGCCGGCCCATGTGATGCGTCAGCGCGCCGCAGCAGCCGGCTTCCGGCGGGACCACCACCTCGATGCCCATACGCGTCAGCAGGCGGATGGTGGCGGCGTTGATCTCGGGGTCCAGCACCTGCTGCGCGCAGCCGGCCAGCAGCGCCACGCGGCCGCGGCGCGGGCCTTGCGCGGCATGCACGCCATGCACCGGTTGCGCCGCGGGCAGGGCTTCGGGCGCCAGGTCCAGCATGGCGCGCAGGCGCTGCGCGGTCATCGACTGGCCGGGGATCAGCCCACGCATGGCGCGGCCGATGCCGGCCAGTTTCAGCGCCGCGCGGAAGCGGCGCGGATAGGGCAGCAGGAAAGCCAGCGCGCCGCGCAGCACACGTTCGGGTAGCGGGCGCTGGTAGGTCTCCTCGATATGCCGCCGCGCATGGTCGACCAGGTGCATGTAGTTCACGCCCGAGGGGCAGGTCGTCATGCAGGACAGGCATGAGAGGCAGCGATCGACGTGCCGCGCTTCCAGCTCCGTCGCGGCGCGGCCGTTCTCCAGCATGTCCTTGATGAGGTAGATGCGGCCGCGCGGGGAATCGAGTTCGTCGCCGAGTTCGACGAAGGTGGGGCAGGTGGCGGTGCACATGCCGCAATGCACGCAGCTGCGCAGGATGCGGTTGGCTTCCGCCGTATCGGCATCCTGCAATTGCAGCGCGGTGAAGTTCGTTTGCATGGGCTACTGCGCCGCCATCCAGGCCGCGATCAGACCGACGCCCAGCATACAGGCCATGACCGGCAGGCCAGCGCTGACCATCGGCCCGCGCGGATCGGCGTGCAGATGCAGATGGAAGGCGCGCGCGGCGCCGCCGAACGCTAGCAGCAGGCCCAGCACGGCCATGGCGGGGATCAGCCGCGCCTGGTGGGTGGCGATCCAGGCCTGGCCTGCATCACGCAGCGCGATGGCCATCGCGTCCCAGTCCAGCAGGATCAGCGCGGCCAGCATGGTGGCGATGGCGCCCAGGGCGAAGCCGCTGGCCAGCAGCCAATGCATCGGCCCGGCGGCGGGCTTGCCGGAGAGGATGCGCGCCGCAGCGAGGCCAGCGCAGCCCAGCATGAGGGCCAGGGGAAGAAGGATCACGAAGCTGTCCATGGGGGTGCTCATTCGCAGGATGGTTCAGGCGCGCAGGCGGCCAGGGTTGAGAATGCCGGCGGGGTCCAGCACCGCCTTCACCCGCGCGCCGATGGCGGCCAGCGGCGCGGGTTCTGGGGGAATGACATGCACCGCCGCGCGCAGCGCGTCGGGCGCGCGGAACAGGGTGTAGCTGCCCAGGCCGGCGGCGGTGATGACGGCCTGGTGCATCTCGGAAGTGGCGGGGCCAGCCACCCAGACCAGCCCGCCGCCCCAGTCGAACAGCAGCTTGGCACCTGGCAGCGCGGCGGCGATGGCGGGCGCGGCGGAGGGTGCGGCAGAGATGCGCCACACCGCGTCATCCGCAGCGGCCGCCAGTGCCACGCCGTCACGGATGTCGCGCCACAGCGCGGCGTCATCGGTCAGCGCCACATCGCCGTAGGGGGCCAGAATCTCGCGCAGGCGGGCGCTGCGATAGGTGACGCTGTCAGCGAAATCCTCCAGCCGCAGCAGCGCGCGCTGGCCGACCATCGCGGCGCCGGAGACGCCGAAGGGCGAACCCAGCGCCGCCGACATGGCGCGCACGCCGGTGGCGATGTCCGGCACGGTCACGGCCAAGGTGGCGGTGGCTTCGGGCGCGGGCAGCACCTTGAAGGTGATCTCAGTCAGCACGCCCAGCGTGCCGTGGCTGCCAGCCAGCAGCTTGCACAGATCAAGCCCGGTGACGTTTTTCAGCACGCGCCCGCCGGAGCGGAAGATCTCGCCATCGCCCTTGATGGCGCGAATGCCCAGCACATGGTCGCGCATGGCACCCCAGGCGATGCGCCGCGGCCCCGAGAGATTGGCGGCGGTGATGCCGCCCAGCGTGGCGGGCAGGTCGCCACCGAAGATGGCGCGCGGATCGGGCGGCTCGGCGATGATCTGCTGGCCTTTTTCGGCGAGCGCGGCCTCGATCTCCGGGATCGGCGTGCCGGCGCGGGCGCTGATGACCAGTTCCGTGGGCTCGTAGAGCGTGATGCCAGACAGCCCGCGCGTGGACAGCGTGCGCGCCGCCTGCACCGGGCGCAGCATGGCGCGCTTGGTGCCATGGCCCTGCACCAGCAAGGGTTCTCGTGCGGCGTGGGCGGCGGCGATGTCGGCGGCGAGCGCGGCTTCGGTGATCATGCCGCCAGCACCGGATTATCCTCGAGCGGGAAGACCTTGGCCGGGTTCAGCAGCCAGGCCGGGTCGAAGGCCGACTTGATGTTCCGTTGCAGGCGCAATTCGCCGGGTGTGAACTGCACCGGCATCAGGTCGCGCTTCTCGATGCCAACACCATGCTCGCCGGTCAGGCAGCCGCCCACTTCCACGCAAAGCCGCAGGATATCGGCGCCGAACTGCTCGGCGCGCGCGAAGCTTTCGGGGTCATTGGCGTCGAACATGATCAGCGGGTGCAGATTGCCGTCGCCGGCGTGGAACACATTGGCCACGCCCAGGCCGTATTGCTGCGAGAGTTCGGTGATGCGCGTCAGCACATGCGCCAATTCGCCGGTCGGGATGGTGCCATCCATGCAGAGATAGTCCGGGCTGATGCGGCCTACCGCGCCGAAGGCGCCCTTGCGGCCCTTCCAGATGGCCAGCGACTGCTCGGCGCTTTCGGCCAGCTTCATGCTGATCGGGTTGAACTTCGCGCAAATGTCGCGGATGCGCGCCAGCAGCGCATCCTGTTCGGCCAAGGAGCCTTCCACCTCGATGATCAGCATCGCCTCGGCGTCCAGCGGGTAGCCGGCATGGGCGAAGGCCTCGCAGGCATGGATGCAGGGGCGGTCCATGAATTCCAGCGCCACGGGGATGATGCCGCTGCCGATGATCGCATCCACCGCAGCGCCCGCGACAGGAATGGAATCGAAGGCGGCCAGCATGGCGCGCGCGCCCTCGGGGCTGCGCAGGATGCGCACGGTCACTTCCGTGACCATGCCCAGCTGGCCTTCGCTGCCGGTGATCAGCCCCAGCCAGTCATAGCCCGCGGCATCCACATGGGTGCCGCCAATGTCGATCACTTCGCCCTCGATCGTCACGAATTTCACGCCCAGCAGGTTGTTCGCGGTGACGCCGTATTTCAGGCAATGCGCGCCGCCGGAATTCATCATGACGTTGCCGCCGATCATGCAGGCCAGCTGCGAGGACGGGTCGGGCGCGTAGAAGAAACCGTCGGCCTCGACCGCCTTGGTGATGCCGATATTGGTCACACCCGCCTGCACCACGGCAAAGCGGTCATCGTAGTTCACATCCAGAATGCGGTTCATGCGCATCAGGCCGACGACCACCGCATCGGCCAGCGGCAGCGCCCCGCCCGAAAGCGACGTGCCTGCCCCGCGCGGGATCACGCGCACGCCGTTCTCGTGGCAATAGCGCAACACAGCCGCGACCTCCTCGGTCGTGCGCGGTAGCGCCACGGCCAGCGGCATCTGCCGATAGGCTGGCAGGCCATCGGTCTCATACGGCTTCATGCGCGTCTCTTCGGTGATCAGCGCATCGGCCGGCAGCAGCCGCGCCAGGCCCGCAATGATCTGCGGGCGGCGCGCCATGACATCGGGCTTGGGGTCCGGAAGGCGGATCATGGAGGTCTCCCTGCGTGGGCCGGTAGATGCGACGCCATGGGCGCTTGCGCAAGCAGGCAGGCCGCGCGAAGACAGGGCGTGGTCCAGCCTTCGCGCATTCTCGTCACCGGTGCGGCCGGGTTTGTCGGGCGGCATATGCTGCCCGTGCTGCGCGGTGCATTCCCCGCCGCCGTGCTGATCGCGGGCGTGCACCGCCAGCCCGCCCAGGGCTGGGATGCCGAAGTGCGGATGGATCTGACCCGCCCGGACAGCCTGCTGCGCGCCCTGCATGATGCCGCGCCCGACCACATCGTCCATCTTGGCGCGCAGGCCAATGTGGCCGAGAGCTTCCGTGATGCGCATGCGACCTGGGATGCGAATCTGAATGGCACGCTGTCGCTGGCGCTTGCGGTGCGCGACACCTCGCCCAGCACCAGGCTGCTCTGCGTCTCGACCGGAGAAGTGTATGGGCTGAGCTTCCAATCCGGCCTGCCGCTGGACGAGGATGCGCCGCTGGCGCCGGCCAACCCCTATGCCGCCGCCAAGGCCGCCGCCGATAACGGCCTGGCCCGCATGGCCGAGGCCGGGCTGCATGTGCTGCGGGCGCGGCCGCTGAACCATGTCGGCCCCGGCCAGTCCGATCGTTACGCCGTGGCCAATTTTGCTCGCCATGTGGCGCGCATCGAGGCCGGGCTGCAGCCGCCCGTGATCGAGGTGGGCGCGCTGGACCGCTGGCGCGATTTCCTGGATGTGCGCGATGTCTGCGCCGCCTATGCGCTGATGCTGGCGCATTGGGAGGCGCTGCCCAATGGCGCGGCGCTGAACATTGCCTCGGGCCAGGCGCGGCGCGTGGGCGATGTCCTGGAGGAATTGATCGCACGCGCGGGCATCACGGTGCGGATCGAGGAAGCCGCCGGCGCGCTGCGCCCGATGGACCTGCTGCGCTCGGTCGGCGATGCGTCACGCGCACGGGCCTTGCTGGGCTGGGCGCCGCGCATCCCCTGGGAACAGACGCTGGACGACATCCTGGCGGATTGGCGCGACAGGGTTCGGTCTTCACCGGCGTGACGCCCGCGGCTTTTGGAAGCCGGGCGGCGCCTTCAGCGCCAGGGTAAGGTCCATCAACACACCCTCGGCTGTCACGGTCAGGTGCTTTTCGGCGGCCGCGGGCAGCGGCACCCGGGCACCACCGCAATAGCGGATCAGGGCGGTGGTCAGTTCGTATCGCTCCAGCCGCCGCGCCGCGAGGCCGCCCGCGGATTGCGTGGTGACGATGATGGCCTGGTCTTCGGGCAGCAGGTCAATGCCGATCGCCTGCACGGCATGGCCATTGGCGGCCCACAACGCATTCAGCGCTTCGCAGATGGCGCGCGCGCGGAAGCCGATCACGCGGCGATCCACCATGGCCGCTTCGTTGTTGAGGGTTATGGAGGGGTCCTCCACGCCGGGGCTCCTGCGCCAATCCGCCAAAGCTGGCAGGTTCGGGTGAACAGGCGCTGAATCACTCGGCGGCGCTGCGCGCCTCATCCAGCGTCACTTGCGCCAGGTCATAGGCGCTGAGATCGGCGTAGAGCCGCGGCATATCGGCCGCGAACAGCCCGCGCGTGACGCCCGCGGCCAGGCGGGGTGCGGCGATGGCCATGGCGTTGATGGAACTGCCGGCCGGCCCGAAGGACATGGTGGTGCCGATGCCGAAGAGGTGGATATCCGCGATCCAGGGCGTCTCACCAGGGCGCTGTTCGGTGAAGGCGCTGTCGGCGTTCAGGTAGGGGAAATGGCCCAGGCGCTCATCGGCTTCATCGGCGGGCGGCGTGTAGCGGTGGCGCCATTGCGCGATATTGGCGTGGCAGGCCGAGAGCTCGGGGCACAGCGCCGCATCCATCCGCACGCCGGTGCCGGTGATGCAGTAATCGGCGGTGAAGTCGCCACGCGGCGTGGTCAGCATGACGCGGCCATCCTGCATGCGCGCATCCTCCCACGGCACGCCGACATGGAAGCGCACATTCTGGAAGCGCATCACGCGGTCATAGTGGTCCTGCGCGAAGCCTTCGCGCAGGCCGAGGATATGGGCCATGAAGCGCCAGCGCCATTCATCCGGCATCTCGCCGATATGGCGCAGGAAGCCGGCGAAGGTGAGCCAGCGATAGGGCTGCACGATCATCGGCTCGGCTCGGCGGCAGAAGATGTGGACCTCGGCCGCGCCGGCTTCCAGCGCGACTGCGGCATTGTCGAAGGCGGAGGCACCGGCGCCCAGAACTGCCACGGTTTTTCCGCGCAGCGCGGCGAAGTCGATCATCTCATTGGTGTGCGCGCGGTGTTCGCGCGGCAGGGCGGCGATGTGCGGCGGCATCCACCAGCCGCCCACACCTTCCTGGCCGGTGGCCAGCACCACCTTGCGCGCATGCATCGGGCCGTCACTGGTTTCGATACGCAAGGCGGGCAGGTCATCATCGGTGCGGGCGGGGGTGATGGTGCCGGCGGAGACACCATTGCGCACCGGGATGTCAGTCACGCGACGGAACCACAGCAGGTAGTCGTTCCAGGATTCCTTCGGAATCCAGCGCATCGCATCCCAATGCGCCTGACCGAAACGCGCTTCGTGCCAGGCCTGATAGGTCAGGCTGGGCTGGCGCAGATCAGGCCCGGTCTGATCCTTCCAGGAGCGCAGATTCTTCATGCGGCCATAGGTGGTCCATGGCCCTTCGCGGCCATATTCCGCGCGGTCCAGCACCAGGATGTTGTGCACCTGGTCGCGCTTCAGCGCATGCGCCACCGCCAGGCCGCATTGCCCGCCGCCGATCACCAGCACATCCAGGCAGGGCAGGCCGCCCACGGTCTTCTGCACCAGCCAGGGCATGCGCGGATGCGCGGTCAGCGCCAGGTCACGCGCGACATCGGCTTCCAACTCGACCAGGTTGCGCGGCGCGGGCATGCAGGCTCCTGTTGCTGCACCGCAGCGTAGCAAGCTTCAGAACAGCCCGTCGATGCGGCCTTCTTCGTCGAGGCGAATGCTCTCCGCCGCGGGCACGCGCGGCAGGCCCGGCATGGTCATGATCTCGCCGCAGATCGCCACCACGAAGCCCGCGCCGGCGGAAAGCTTGGCGTCACGCACGGTCAGCGCATGGCCGGTGGGCGCGCCGAGCAGCGTGGGATCGGAGCTGAAACTGTACTGCGTCTTGGCGATGCAGACCGGCAGGTGGCCGTAGCCCATGCTGGTGAAGCGCTTCAGCTTCTCGGCCGCCGCGGGCGCGAAATCCACCTTTTCGGCGCGGTAGATGTCGCGCGCGATGGTGCCGATCTTGTCGGTCAGCGAGACGGCATCGGTGTAGAGCGGCGCGAACTTCGCATCGCCGGCGTTGATGCGCGCCATCACGGCATGCGCCAGGGCTTCGGCGCCAGCGCCACCATCGGCCCAGTGGCGGCAAAGGATGGCCTCGGTCCCCATCGCGGCCATGGCGTCCAGCACGGCTTGCTGTTCGGCCGCGGTATCGGCGGTGAAGTGGTTGAGCGCGACGATCGGCGTGATGCCGAATTTGCGGATATTCTCCACATGCCGCGCCAGGTTCACCACACCGCGCTTCACGGCGGCCACATCCTCCGGCCCGAGCGCGGATTTCGCGACACCGCCATGCATCTTCAGCGCGCGCACGGTCGCCACGATCACCACCGCATCGGGCGCCAGCCCCGCAATGCGGCACTTGATGTCCATGAATTTCTCGGCGCCCAGATCGGCGCCGAAGCCCGCTTCCGTCACCACCACATCCGACAGATGCAGGCCAAGCTTCGTGGCCATCACCGAATTGCAGCCATGCGCGATATTGGCGAAAGGCCCGCCATGGACGATGGCTGGCGAGCCTTCCAGCGTCTGCACCAGGTTGGGCGCCAGCGCGTCCTTCAGCAGCACGGCCATGGCGCCATCGGCCTTCAGGTCGCGCGCGGTCACCGGCGCGCCGTCGCGCGTGTAGCCCACCTTGATGCGGCCGAGGCGGTCTTGCAGATCGGCCATGTCATCGGCCAGGCACAGGATGGCCATGACTTCGGAAGCGACCGTGATGTCGAAGCCGTCCTCGCGCGGGAAACCATTGGCCACGCCGCCCAGACTGCCCACGATGCCCCGCAGCGCGCGGTCATTCATGTCCAGCGCGCGGCGCCAGACGATGCGCCGCGCATCGATCCCCAGCGCATTGCCCCAGTAGATGTGGTTGTCGACCATCGCGGCCAGCAGGTTGTGCGCGCTGGTGATGGCGTGGAAATCGCCGGTGAAGTGCAGGTTGATCTGCTCCATCGGCACGATCTGGGCATGGCCGCCGCCGGCGGCGCCACCCTTGACGCCGAAGCAGGGGCCGAGCGAGGGCTCGCGCAGCGCGATCATGCAGCGCTTGCCGATGCGGCTGAGGCCGTCGCCGAGGCCCACCGTCGTCGTGGTCTTGCCCTCGCCGGCCGGGGTCGGGTTGATGGCCGTGACGAGGATTAGCTTGCCGTCAGGCTTGCCCGCGAAATCGGGGATGGCCTGCGTATCGACCTTGGCGATGAACTTGCCGTGGGGCTCGAGGGCGGCTTCGGGAATGCCGGCACGCGCGGCGATGTCCGCGATCGGCCGGAGTGTGGCCGCGCGGGCGATCTCGATGTCAGTCGGCATTCCTGCCCCTCTTCCAGGCTCTCGTCCGCCGGTTCGTCCGGTCGGAATCGTTCCGGCGACACTGCCGCGAAACCCCGCCGCCTGCCACTGCTTTCGCAGGGGGCGGGCCGGCGCTGGACGCCCATGTCATTTGACGCAGGGGCGGCACTGCGGGCCTGTTAGTCCTGCGCGCGCCATGCGGGCTTGCCGGTGCCAGCGGCGGCTGGCATCACCATGGACGGCATGGATTGGCCGCGGCCCTGCCGCTCGGCCCGGGGGAGACGGATGAACGAGCGATCCTGGCCGGTCGGCGGCGGTGAGGTCGGTGCGATGCTGCGCCGCTGGACCGGCGCGGAAACGCCGCTGGGGCCTGTCTCGGCCTGGCCCGCGCGGCTGCGCTCGGCCGTGCAGGTGGTGCTGGCCACGCCGACACCGATGGTGATGTTCTGGGGCCCGTCCGGGCTCCTGTTCTACAACGACGCCTATGCCGTCATCGCGGGCGCAAAGCATCCCGACATCCTGGGCTGCGCGCTGCACGAGGCCTGGCCCGAGGTCCGGGACCTTCACGACCAGGTGATGGCGACCGTGTTCGAAGGCGGCCAGACCCTGTCCTTCCGCGACCTGCCGCTCGTGCTCCATCGCAACGGCGCCGCCGAGGATGTCTGGCTGAACGTCGACTACAGCCCGATCTTCGACGATGACGGCGGCGTGCTCGGCGTGCTCGCCGTCGTCACCGAGACGACCGAGCTGATCCATGCGCAGCGCGAGCGCAACGTGGCCGAGCAGGCCTTGCGGCGGCGCGAGCAGGAGCTGGCCCAGGTCCAGAAGATCGGCAAGGTCGGCGGGCTCGAGGTCGATCTGCGGGATGGTTTCCGCAACACGCGCTCGCCCGAATATCTGCTCGTCCACGGGCTGCCGCCGGAGGCCGCGCACGAGACCCATGAGGACTGGGTCCGGCGCATCCATCCGCAGGAGCGGGCGATGGTCGAAAGCCATTTTCGCGAGAGCGTCGCCGGCTCGGCGACCGACTACCAGATGGAATACCGGATCATCCGCCCCTCCGACGGGGCGGTGCGCTGGATCTCGGCGGTGGCGCAGATCGAGCGCGACGGGGAGGGGCGGCCGCAGCGGCTCGTCGGCGCGCATATCGACGTCACCGAGCGCAAGGAGACCGAGGCGCAACTGCGCCTGCTGATGCAGGAACTGGCGCATCGCGTGAAGAACACGCTCGCCATGATCCAGGCGATCGCCTCCCAGACGCTGCGGGGCGCGACCTCGCTGGAGGCCGCCAACGAGGCCTTCACGGCGAGGCTCTCGGCGCTGGCGCGGGCGCATGACCTGCTCGTCGGCGGTGCCCGGGCGCATGCGGCGATGGCCGATATCGCGGCGAGCGTCATCGGCATCCAGGGCGATCCGACGCGATTCGAGATCGGCGGCCCCGAGGTGGTGCTGGGGCCGCGCGCGGCGCTGGCGCTCACCCTCGTCCTGCACGAGCTGGCGACGAATGCGGTCAAGTACGGCGCGCTGTCGAACGAGAGCGGCCGCGTCGCCTTGTCCTGGCGCATCGACGAGATCGACGGCGTGCCGCAGTTCCGCCTGCGCTGGCAGGAAAGCGGGGGGCCGCCGGTCGTGCCGCCCACGCGTCGAGGCTTCGGATCGCGTCTGATCCAGCGCACCTTCACCGCTGCCCAGGGGCGGGCGGACAGTGCCTATCTGCCCGCCGGCCTCGTCTTCACGCTGGATGCGCCGCTCGAGGCGCTGAAGGACGGGGAGGGCGAGGAGCCGGCGCGCGCGCGAGGCGGCGCCGGCTGAAGGCCCTGCTCAGGCGAGATGGGCGTTCTGCGGGAACAGGATCCTGCGGGCCTCCTCGTCGACCTCCATCTTGAAGGCGAAGGCGTCCTTCAGCGCGGTCGCGCGCTGGGCCGCGGGCCGCGCCGAGATCTCGTCGAGATGGCGCTTCACATGCGGGAACAGCTCGGCCCAGTGATCGCCGACGGCGAAGCCGAGACGCGTCGCCCAGCCCCAGACCGACATGTCTATCAGGGTGTAGCGCTCGCCCAGCATGTATCGGCTCTTGGCGAGTTGCGCGTCGATGAGGCCCCAATGGCGCTCCGCCTCGCGGGCGTAGCGGTTGATCGCGTAGGGGATCTTCTCCGGCGCGAAGCGGCTGAAATGCACCGCCTGGCCGCAATAGGGGCCGATGCCGGTGGCGACGAACATCAGCCAGGACAGCATCTCGCCGCGCGCCTTCGGCGTGTCCTCGGGGAGGAACTGCCCGGTCTTCTCGGCGAGATAGAGCAGGATCGCGTTGCTGTCGAAGATCGTAGCGTCGCCGTCGGTCAGCGCCGGCGTCTTGGCGTTGGGGTTGATGGCGAGGAATTCGGGCTTGAACTGGTCGCCCCGGCGGGTGTCGACCGGCACCATCTCATAGGGGAGGCCGGTTTCCTCGAGGAAGAGCGCGATCTTCGCCGGGTTGGGCGAGGGGTGGTAGTAGAACTTGATCATGAGCGGCCTCCGGCTGTCGGGCTTA